>JBOGMA010000091.1:0-11701 GCA_050746465.1 Acidobacteriaceae bacterium | reverse complement strand
AAGGAGTGGTTCTGCATCATGATGATGACGAGATGCTGGATCTTCGCTTGAGCGACGCCGCCACCGCCGCCGCCGGGATCGCCGGTACCACCGCCGCCGCCGGTACCGCCGCTGCCTCCACTCCCGCCGTTACCTCCGCTGCCGCCGCTGCCGCCTCCCATGTTGGAGGAGTTGCCTCCGCAGCCGGGTATAAGAGCAAAGCAGAGGAGCGCGGGGGCGATCCAGAGGTATTTCATGGGAAATTGCACCGGTACTGCCCTCCCCAAGCGCTGTGAGATGTACTAAGTACATCCTGTGGTTGGGTGACAAGTGCGGAAGCTTGAGGGGTAATTTTTGAAATTCTTGAAAGAAAAAGCCTAGTTTGCTTTGCGTAGTGGCTTTTTAGCTTTAGAATGTGCTGGATACATGAGTACGTCCAGGGAGGGGGTTGGCCTTTCGCGAGTGGGGCGGTCGTATTAAGGGAAGAGATGTTGCAACCCCGGCCGGCAGCGGCTAAGATGCCGCAGATGTGATGGCGAGAGCAGCCCAAACAACATGAAAGCACCGCTTAAGAACGCAGGGCGCGCTTCCAACGTGAAGAAGCGTGGGAATGCCGGGAAAACACCGGGAAATAAGGGGAAAACCACACAGATGAGGGCGAAAGCCCAGAAGACTCCCATAAAGAAGCCTGAGAGTGGTGGGAAGACCTCGCCGATGGCCGCCGCGGTGACAGGAGTTGCGTCGGCGGAGCGAGTGGAGCGTGCGCTTACACCGCAGATGATTCGGGCGCGGATCGGCAAAGTGTGCGTGGCGATCATCGGATCGACGCCGGCGGAGATGGTCGAGAAGGCCATGGAGGCGATTCGGGAGAATACTTTTGTTGAGTTCCGGCTGGATTATTTGGCAAATCCAGTGGCGGCGCTGCCGAAGCTGAAACAGTTTCTGAGTGAGCGGAGCGAGGTTACGGCGGTTGGGACCTGCCGGCGCGCAACGGCGGGCGGGAAGTTCAAGGGTACGATTGCCGCGGAGCTTGAGGTTCTGGAGAAGGCGGCCGACGCTGGATTTCATTTGGTGGATCTGGAACTGCAGACGGCGGAGTCGATCAAGCGGGCACAGGTGGAGAAGCTACGCTCGCATGGAGCGGCGCTGATCATCAGCTTTCACGATTTTGAGACGACGAAGGACCTGGACCGAATTTTTGGCCGGATTCGCCCGTTTGAGCCGGAGTTTATCAAGATAGTTTCGACCGCGAAGCATCTGGCAGATAACGTGACGATGATGCGGTTCCTGGAGCGGACGCGAGACCTGGCGAATGTGGTTGGAATCGTGATGGGGGAGCAGGGAATCATTAGCCGAGTGCTGGGGATTCGCGCGGGCTCGGCATTTACGTTTGCGGCGGCGACACTGGGCGAGGAGACGGGGCCGGGGCAGATTGCGTCGCGCACGCTGCATGAGACGTACCGGATTGACCAGATTGACGCGGCGACAAAGATTTATGGAGTGGCGGGAAATCCGATCAGGCACTCGCTGAGTCCGCTGATGATGAATACGGCGTTTCGGCGGGAGACGGTGAATGGGGTATTTCTGGCGCTGCAGGCGACGCGGCTTACGGACCTGCTGACGCTGGTGAAAGAGGTCCCGATCAGCGGGCTGGCGGTGACGATGCCGCTGAAGGAAGAGATTCTGAAGCACCTGGAGAGGACCGATCCGCTGTCGGAAAAAGTGGGGGCGTGCAATACGGTGGTGCGGTCACAGGACGGGAAGCTGTATGGCTTCAATACGGATGTGGCGGCGGTGGTGCGTCCGCTAGAGCGGCGGCTTGCGCTGAAAGGCGCGAAGGTGCTGGTGATGGGCGCGGGCGGGGCCGCGCGGGCGGCGGTGTTCGGCCTGAAAGACAAGGGAGCGGAAGTATTTGTGATGAACCGCACGCCGGAGGCGGGGCAGAAGCTGGCGCGGCAGGCGAAGGTGAAGAACTTCAAGCGGGAACAACTGGCGAAGGCGAGTTTTGACGTGATCATCAACGCGACGCCCGCGGGGATGGCAGGGGTGAAAACGCCCAGTTTGCTGGAACCGAAAGACTTGAACACGCGCGTAGTCTTTGATTTGGTCTATAATCCGCTGGAGACGCCGCTGATCCGAATGGCACGGGAGAAAGGCATCCCGGTGATCACGGGAGTGGAGATGTTTGTCCACCAAGGCGCGCGTCAGTTCGAGATCTGGACGGGAAAGCCGGCGCCCGAGGAAGACATGTTGCGGGTGGTGGTTCACGCGCTGCGCCAACAGGCCGGCGCGGGAGCATCGAGCGGGTCCTGAGTCCGGTCCTCGACGGGTTTTTCGGCGGTCTTGCCGAAGGGGCGTTGCGCCTGAAGCTGGAAGCGGCTTAAGGGATGTTCGCCCGAATTATTGAGATTTCCCCCTGTTGTGACTTGAGCTTGCTGCGTGTTTGCTGATAGCAATCTATGTTCCCTGGGTTGCCGCGACCTCTTGTAAGAGGGGTGCGGCGGGCGGAGTTTACTCTATAGTGAACGCAGGTGTGAGCGATGAAGGATGAGTTACAGGACCTTGTTATGGACGAGTCCGCGCGGAAAACTGCGACCGATTGGCTGATGCAGGTCATTTCGGGAAAGAAATCGAATGGGAACGGCAATGGTGCGGAGCACAATGGCAATGGGCACTCGGAGGAACTGATTTCTTCGGGCGCCGCGGTCGCGCTTGCGGAGATGCCGCATAACGGGATGCCGCGCGACCTGGAGATGTCCCATAACGGTATGTCGAGCGAGGATCAGCCGGCGGAGGCGAGGCAGGAATTCACGGCGGAAGACCTTTGCGGCGCGCCTGCGGTTCCGGTGATCCGTGCCGCGCCCAAGAATGATATTACGGCGGACGATGTGTGCTGGGTTCCGGAGGAGATGCGGCTGAAGCCGCAGGTCGCGGAACCGCCGCCGAGCGCCAAGGTTCACGTGATGCCTTCTCCAGAGCCACGCGAGGAACTGGATATTCGGAGGGCGTCACCGTCACGTGATCCGGAATTATCGTATTTGACAGGCACAGCGCGGCCGGAGGTAACGGCGGCGGACATTTCGCGGGACCCGTCGCCTCATGTGGCAGAGGCGACTAGGAGCGGAGCGGATGCCGGACCAGAGGCAAGAGAGATTACCGCAGCCGATATCATGCGGGATTCTGTGCGAAGCTATACGCCCGCGCCGAGCGGTTCAGATATGCCGACGTCGTTTCGGGTGATCCGGACGGCGGAGCCGCAGGGTGGGGAGAGGGCTGCTGGGCCGGTGATTGAGGCGTCCGCACCTGTAATTGAGGCGAGTGCGCCGGTCGTTGAGGCTGCTGCGCCCACCATTCAGGCTGCCGTGCCCGTAATTGAAGCACCTGCACCGATGGCTGAGGCTGCTGCGGTAATCGAGCGCCCTGTATCTGTTGAGAGCTCTGCGCCGGTAATTGAGACGCCTGAGCTGGCGGAGACACCCGCACCGGTTGCTGAACCTGCGGCAGAGATAAGTTCTGAACCTGCTGAGGCGACGGCGGTGATCGAAGAATCCGCGCCTGAAGCAGAGACGATTGAGCCGATGGCGGAAGCTGTTTTGCCCGAGATTGAGGTTGGGGAAGCGGCGGTGGAAAGTCCAGCGCCGGCGGAAGTGGCCGCCGAGGCTGAAATTTCGCCTGAGCAGGATGAGGCTGACGCCCATGCGATCGAAGCCGCCCTGGAGCATCCGAATGAGATTTCGACTCCGGAACTTCCGGATGAACTTGGAATTGAGGGTGCGGTTGCGCAGGCAGTTGAGAGCGAGGCGGGATCGGTGGCGAATGCCGACTCCAACGTATTTGCGCGAGAGGGTTTCTGGGGAACGGCGGCAGAGAGCGAACCCAGCCTGGGCGAAGTTCCATCGAAGGTGATATTGCGAGGAATCAAGCGCGCACATGCGACCTCGTCGGACTCGGTAGATTTTGAAAAGCATCCGGAAGGATGGTATTCGGCCTGGAAGACGATGTTGCGGCTCGGCTCCGTACTGCCATGGCTGGCGCGGACTTTGCCGGCGCTTGAGTCCGGGGCACAGGGAGGCGAGTCCTTCGCGGCGGATCCGGGAACCGTGGCAGCGGGAGGCACAACGAACGTTGCGCAGGAAACGCGCCAGGACGTAGCCGGGCTTCGGTTGGTGCAATATGAAATCCGGACCACGGTGCAGGACCATTCGATGCAATTGAAGCGGATGGAAGAGCAACTGACGCGGGTGCGGGAATCGATGGACTCGCGGTCTTCAGAAAATACAGAGGTGGCGGAGAACCTGCGCAACATGACCAAGCTGATGCGCATGGGCGGGATGGGCCTGGGCGCGTTGCTGGTGGTGATGATTGTGCTGATGATTGTAATGCTGGCGCACCACTAGGAGCCGCTGGAGAAGCGCGTGGCTGAATAGCGGGTAGCCAGATTAGGCCGCGTCAATTTTGCGACTTACGGCACGGCTGAACAGGTTGGTGAGAAGTGGCCGATCCAGGCGAAAAACCATTCCTCAGGGGCTAAAGCCAGAGATTTTTCAGCGATTTGTGGCACGGCTGAAGCCGCGCCCTGATACAAAACCGAGTTTTCAGCGAGCTCTGAAGTCGTGCCCGTCCCGAAAATCGCAATTTTTCAGCAAAGCTGTGCAGCGATGCTCTGATACGAAACTTAGTTTGTCCGCAGTGGGGGCTGGCCGTGAGGTCAGCCTTTTCCTCTGAATCGGGACGAAGGTTGACGTTTATGTAACTAATTTTCATATTATCAAAATAAACTTGGGCTTAGTTGCTCACTTTGCGGGACGAGTTGCATCGCAGAGGTTGCCAGTCGTTAGATTGCGGGACTAGGATACCTCCCAAGTTGATGACCGGTTGCGGTACCCCCACGAAATTGCCGCAGTGACCCAATGCAGTTCAAACCTTTGAAATAGTGCGGAAATTCCAAAACACCTATTTTTGGCCAGCGCGGAGCAATTTCTATGGCATGGTACGCCTACTGCATTAGTGAGAGACAATCCTTTCCTGAGCTTCTTCGCCATCGCAAACCGATACCTTTGGATTCGGTTGCGGGAATTCAGGACAATCAGGTTTTCCTTTATCCAGCCAGTGACTTAGCGGTGATTGTGAGCGAGCATTCACCGGTCGATCCTTTGAACCAGAAGGCCGCGATGGACCATGCGCGGGTGATTGCTGAGTGTTTCAAGTCTTCCACAGTGCTGCCGTTTCGATTTGGCACGGTATTTGCGGATGACGAGGCACTGCGGCGGTCGATTCGGTCGAATCAGCGGCAGTTTTTAACCAATATAGACCGGCTGCGAGGCAAGGCGGAGATGCATTTGAAGGTCACGCTGGACGACTGCTGCCGGGAGCAGATACGGCGGGCGATTCCGGATGCGGCGACGGTGGGGCGCGAGTACCTGTCGAATCTGCGGGAGAGCGCATCGCTGCAGCGGGAGCGGCAGACCAAGGCCAGGGCGGTTTCGGTGCAGATGCACCGGATGTTCTCTCCGCTGGCCGAGGAGATTAGCTGCAAGCGGACAGATACGGGCAAGATGCTGCTGGATATCGCCCATTTGATTGAAAATAAAGGCGTGGAGCGCTACCAGAACAAATATTCAAGCGCGAGCATGGCACTGAAGGACTGCCAGATGCAGCTTTCCGGGCCGTGGCCTCCGTACCATTTTGTGCATCGGCTGACGCGCGGGTCGACGCACCAGGCGATGACGGCTTAATTGGCTGAAAGGCGGGTTGCACAAAAGCGGGTGGCTGAAAAGCGGGTAGCAAAAGCTTATCCATTTTTTCGCCACCTGGTTCTTGGCGGCCAGTTTTGCCAGCTTTCCGGCTTTTCGCTCATCGCTTTTTTAGCTTGCAAAAGAGAGAAGCCCCGGTGGACCCACGAACCGCCGGGGCTTTCGTCTGGAGGAACGGGCCGGGGTCAGCTCTGGAAGGAGCGCCCGCTCGCGAACCTCTTGAGCTAGAGACGGAGAACGGGGTGGGAAAAGACGCATCCGCGGCGCGGAAAAAGCGAATTTTTGATTGCAGCAGAATCCTGTGCCTCGTTTCCAGCGGGAGCTGTGTTTTTCGGCGAGGTGCTCCAACGGCGGCAGTCAAAGGCGGTGCAACTGATCTAATTCTTTGCGTTGTGACCCGACGAAAGACAATTTCGCCGCAGGGTTGCAAGGTTGAGCCAGAGGCTCCTAGGATGATGCTGAGCCCGTCGCTGCCTATTCCGGCATACGCCCCCCAGCGCAAACCTGTTCGAATGGCGAGGTCTAAATCTCACAATCGGAGGATTGTCTTTTATGGATAACCGTAGGTTTCTCGATGCTCGCCGCTGGCGTTTTATGTGGCTGCCTGCCCTGGCCGCACTTGTGCTTGGGTACGGAGCCTCTGCGACTGCCGCAACCTTGTGTGTGAACCCGGGGGGGAAGTCCGGATGCATGGCAACGATCGGCGCGGCGGTGGCTGCGGCGGCGCCCGGAGACACGATTGTGATTGCTCCGGGCACTTATAAAGAAGATGTAATGATCACGAAGGCGATTTCGCTGGTAGGGCCGCAGAACGGGCGCGCGACCATTGACGCGACCGGCATGGCAAACGGGATTTTTGTGGACGGCATGAAGGCGGCCCCCAACGTGGGCGTATCGAACGTGCTGATTTCGGGACTGACGGTGCGGAACGCAAATTTTGAGGGAATTCTGCTGGCCAACGCGGCGGATGTGACACTGCTGAACAACCACGTTGTAGACAACAATCGCTCGCTGGAGATCGGAGATGGGGTCTGCCCGGGGATCCCGGCGTTTGAGACGAACGAGGGCGACGATTGCGGCGAGGGGATTCACCTGATGGGAGTCGCACACTCTTCGATCGTCGACAACGAGGTGGACTACAACTCGGGGGGCATTCTGATATCGGACGAGACAGGCCGCACCCATGACAACCTGATCAGCGGCAATCACGTGCATGACAACCCATTCGATTGCGGTATCACGATAGCCTCGCACGGGCCTGCGACCAGTGTTATACCGACGGCAACGGTTTCCTTCGGAATCGTGCACACCACGGTCGCGAACAATGTGTCCGAGCGCAACGGGGTTGAGCTTCCGGGCGCGGGTGCGGGCGTGGGGATCTTCGCGCCTTTCCCAGGGACCGTGGCTGCGCACAATGTGGTGATCGACAATGTGATTCGCAATAATGGCTTGCCGGGAGTCACAATGCACAACCATGCTGCGGCTCCGGTTCCGGCTCCGGCGGTGAACCTGAACGGCAACATGATTGTTGGGAACCGAATCTCCGGCAACGCAGCTGATACCGCGGACGCGATGACCGCCGGCCCGACTGGGATCAATGTTTATAGCATGGCTCCGGTGTGGGGAACGGTAATTTCGCAGAACGTGATTGATGATGAAGCGATTGACGTGGCGTTCAAAGCGCCCAAGGGCCAGGCGAATGTTCATCTCAACAACTTCAGCACCAGAGGAATCGGTGTAGAGAACCTGGGGACTGGAAGCGTGGACGCTACGGACAACTGGTGGCATTGCCCGTGGGGGCCGGGCGGGAAAGGCGCGTGCGCCACGGCGAGCGGGCCGAATGTGATGACTTCGCCATGGCTGCGGTCTCCCTTCGTCAGCAATGGTAACTATTAATTTTTAGTGGATCGATTTTTGAGCGGGCGGCAGATTAGCCGTCCGCTTTTTCTATTTCGAGGAGCTTCTTTTTGCGGTCTGTACCCCAGCGATAGCCGGTGAGGGAGCCGGTTATTCCGATGACGCGGTGGCAGGGGATGACGATGGCGGCGGGGTTGGTGGCACAGGCTCGGGCGACGGCGCGGGTGGCGGTGGGCTGTCCGATTTCTTTCGCGACCTGCGAGTAGGTTCTGGTCTGGCCGCGCGGGATGGTGCGGAGAGCTTCCCAGACGCGCATCTGGAAGGCGGTGGCGCGGAGGTCGAGCGGGAGATCGAGCGCGGCGGGATGTTCGGTGAGCTGGGAGAGGACGTGCTGGAGCATGGGGGCAAGATCGGGGCGAGGTTGGAGGTTGGCGGCGGGAAACATCTGGCGGAGCGAGAGGGCGGCTTCCGTTTTGGTGGCGGCCATGATGACGGCACAGAGGCCCTTGTCGGTGGCGGCGATGAGGAGTTGGCCGAGTGGCGATGGCGCGGTCGCGTAGCCGATGGCCTGGTTCTGGCCGCGGTTGCGGTAGTCGCTGGGCTTCATGCCGGCGGGGTGATTGGAATAAGCGCGGGAGGAGCTGGAGTAGCCGGCTTCGTAGATGGCGTCGGTGACTCGGGTGGATTGGGCAAGGCTTTGGCGGAAGGCGGCGGCTCGCTTGTGGGATTGATATTGTGCGGGGCTGACGCCGAGGACGCGCTGGAAGAGTCGCTGCACGGTGAAGGGAGACAGATGGGTGATGCGGGCGAGTTCGGCCAGAGGTACGGGGCGGTCGGGGTTTTGGTTGAGATGGGCGCAGAGGGTCTGGATGGTCTGGGCTTCGGGGGCGATTCCGGCGGGATTGCAGCGGCGGCAGGGGCGGTATCCGGCGCGGAGGGCGTGAATGAGGTCGGGGAAGAACTCGACGTGAGCGCGCGCGGGGCGTCGGCTGGGGCAGGAGGGGCGGCAGAAGATGCGGGTGGTGCGGACTCCGTAGAAAAGCTGGCCGTTGGCGCGTGCGTCGCGGGACTGGACGAGGGTCCAGGCTTCCTCGGGAGTGGGGTTGGGCGGCGGCATTGCGGTTGTGACCATGGTAGACGGTCTCCTGTTCTGAAAACAGGATCGCATGGGGCGCGAATGAGGACACTCCGGATATTGCGGGAGAAGTTGGGTAGGAAAATCTCTCTGGCGTTCTGGCAATTTTTGTCGAGTTTCGGTTTCAGAATTTGCCAAATTTCCCTTTAGTTTGACGCTTTAGTAGCCCCGCCGATAGAATCCGAGTTCGAAGCACTCAAGACCATAAATAGATCGTGACCAGAGGCGGTTTTATGAATTTCCGATTGCGGGCGGTTATGTCTTTGCTGAGCCTTTCACTTCTGAGCGTGCCGGCGCTGGGCGCTGATTTGCAGATGAAGGTGACGGACAACGGATACCTGCGCGGGCGCGGTGTGAGCGTGATGCTCTACAGCGATACCTATAGCCCTATCTTCTTCGACCAGAAGGATTCGGGGATGCAGATTCTTCTTCACGGACATCGCATCGCGACCAACGGCAGCCTGCGTCTCGCGCCCGCGCCGGAGCAGTGGAGCCAGATTCCTCATTTGGACAATCGCCGGGCGGACAAGGATCAGGATCGTCTGACGGCGAATCTTTCCTATTCGTCTTATCACCTCAGCTATCAGGTGGTGGTTGCTGCGGAGCCGGGAGGGTTTCGCGTAAGCGTGAACCTGGACAAGCCGCTGCCTGCTACGCTGGTGGGCCGAGCAGGATACAACCTCGAATTTCTGCCGTCGATTTACGTGGAAAAGTCCTATGAGGTGGATGGCAAAACGTTCGGCGTGATGCCTCGCTATCCCGAGGACCACATGGTTGCCGATCCACCAAAGCCGGGCGACCCGCCTCAGGTCTGGTACGTGGCGCAGTGGCGCAAGGCGAGGAAGTATATGGTGCCTCGTCCGTTCGCTTCCGGAAACGCCATAACGCTGGCCGCCGGAGATCCGCTGGATCGGATCAGCGTTACATCCGACACCACGCCGCTGAGTCTGTACGATGGCCGCAACCAGGGGCAGAATGGCTGGTTTGTGCTGCGCTCGCTGATTCCGGCGGGCAAGACGAAGGATGCGGTGGTGTGGCACATTCGTCCGAACTATATTCCGGGCTGGACGCGGCCGCCGATGATTGCGCACAGTCAGGCTGGATACGCGGCTGCTTTTCCCAAGGTGGCCGTCATCGAGTTAGACCCGCTCTATGACGCTGCGAAGACGGCGAAGCTGCTTCGGCTGTCGAACGATGGCACGTTCAAGGAAGTTTTCGAGGCAGCGGTTTCAAAACCCATGCCGTGGCTGCGCTATAGCTATGTGAAGTTCGATTTTTCATCGGTGAAAGAGCCTGGTATTTACAGGATTGAATATGGCGGGAGGCGGTCGGATGAGTTTCCGATTGCCACAAATGTTTATGAGAAGACATGGCAAACGAGCCTCGACTGCTTTATGGCGGAGCAGATGGACCACATTGCGGTGCGCGATGCCTACCACGTGTGGCACGGCGTGGCGCACATGGATGACGCGGAGCAGGCGCCGCCCAACATTGAGGAATTCGACGGCTACTGGATGGGTTCTGACACCTACTCGCCCTATAAGGCGGGTGAGCACATTCCGGGGCTGAACGTGGGCGGATGGTTCGACGCGGGCGACTTTGACAGCGATGTGTTCGATCAGTTGGGGACTACCCGGAATCTGGCCCTGACTTACACCACGTTTCATCCGAAGTGGGATGAGCTGACGGTGGATGAGAAGGCGCGCAGCGTGGTGATGCACCAGCCGGATGGCGTTCCCGATATGGTCGAGCAGGTGGAGCACGGCATTCTGCAGACTCTAGCCCAGGTTCACGCAGTTGGGCACCCGCTGATGGGTATTCATGCCTCCAACCTTGAGCAATATACGTTTGTTGGCGATGGGGCTTCACAGACCGATGGGCGCATTTATGACTCGAAACTTGATGCGAATCAGATCAAAGGGGACTACTCGGGCAAGTCCGATGACCGCTGGGCGTGGACCAATCACAATGCGGCGATGGATTACTCGGCGATTGCCACGCTGGCTGCGGCGGCTGAGACGCTCAAAGGTTGGAATGACCCGCTCGCGAAGGAATCGTTGGATGCCGCGATCAAGCTATGGAAGCAGGAGAAGGCGCATCCGGGGCCGAATGTGCAGGCGAGGTTCCACTTCCCAAGTCCGCCGATGGAGTGGCCGGCTGCGCTGGAATTGATGATCGCGACCAACGGAGCCCAGCCTTACAAGCAGCGCGTAGAGGAACTCTTACCCTCCGCGCTCCAGCACATGCAGTTTGAAGGCTGGACCTCGGTGCGGGCTTTGCCTTATCTCGACGCGAGCTACAAAGCGCAATTCAGGACCGCAGTGGAAGCGTGGCTTCCGAAGATGAATGAGGAAATGGGGAAGACGCCGTTTGGCGTGCCGCCTTCACGGGGAGCGTGGGGAGGATCGGCGCAGGTGGCGGAATTTGGCGTGGCAATGTATTTCCTGCATACGGCTTTTCCTGATCTGGTGGGGCCGGAATACACGCTACGCGCGGCCAATTACCTGATGGGAACGCATCCGGCGTCGAATGTGTCTTACATCGCCGGAATCGGGACGGCTTCAAAGCTGAAGACATACTCGAACAACCGCGGAGACAACAGCTACGCGCCGGGAGGCATGATTCCGGGATACATCGTGATCAATCCGGATTTTCCTGAATGCATTCCCGACTTCGGAATGCTGTGGTACGAGGATGAAACGACGATTGGCGCGGCTACGAGTTGGATTCTGGAAGCCAATGCGGCGGAGGCGATTGTGCAGGGTGGCCGTTGACGCAAACTATTCTTGCGCGACTAAGCGAATCAATCTGTGGTTTGCGTCGGAATCAAACGATATAAATTCGCCGTCGTGCTCGCAGGCTATGACTCCTGTTGGCTTGCCTGAGAGGCTTAGCTTCGCAATCAGGCTGCCATCAGAAGGATTCACTTCGTAGTACGCATAGTCGGACAGGTTCAAAGCCACGCCATTTTTCGCGT
>JBOGMA010000090.1:0-2261 GCA_050746465.1 Acidobacteriaceae bacterium | reverse complement strand
GTCCGCCACATGCGCGTGACTCCCGATGAGCGTGTCGAGCGGGCCGATCGGTTTGCCGCGCCGTTCAAGCGAGGCTCGGATGTCTCCGTACCTCATGGCGGCACGCTCCTCGAACGCAGAGACGTCTAGGGCCAACAGGAATTCGCCCAGAGCATCGTGTGCGTCCTTGGGGCGACTGCTCTTTGCTGCACCGAAGGCCAGTTCGCCCAGTGTGATCGACGAAATGCCGACCTGGCCGATCGACTTGCCGCGCAGCTTCTTGAGTGCCACCGGATGCTTTTTGATGATTGCGATGCAGGTGTCCGTATCCAACATCCATCTCACGACAGTGACTCCCGCCTTTCTGCTTCGCGCGGCTGATCGCGGGAGCTCATGAAATCGGCCGGAAACTTGTCCAGGCTTTGCACCAGCGTGTCCCACGATTTGGCTTTGGGCAAAAGCACGACCGCACTGCCGACACGCTTGATCAGCACCTCATCGCCAGCGAAGCGGAATTCTTTGGGAAGCCGTACGGCCTGGCTATCGCCGTTCTTGAACAATTTGGCTGTCTTCATGAGCGTTACCTCCGTGGCACAATATATATTATTAGTATATATTACCAAAGATATTCTGGCAAGGTTCCGGACCCGCGCGAGCTGGTGGAGGAGCCTAGGATGGCACCCGTGGCGACCACTAGCTCGTGGCTCTGGTGCAGGGCGATGCAGAGCTATTTTGCCCCACCGACGCTGGCTGGGACTGCCAAGATACGTATCGGATAGACGCTATAAAGCTCAAAGCGGCCCCCCCCGCTACCACATGACCCTAGGCCCTTGCAGAGCGCGCCAACGTTCTGATTCCAATGGGCCATGAGCCCGCCGTCGGGCAGCGGCTCCGAGCGAATCTTCCCGCCGAACCACTCGCGCAAGAACACGCGGGCCTTCAGCGTCGCTTGCGGATCGCCTTCCAGCCCGAGCGCCACTTGCCGACGGTAGAGTTCCACTGCGCGAGGCAAGATCGACGGCACCCTGCCTGATAAGGCGGCCCCGGCCTTTTGCTCTTAACCCCAATGGCACGTACTTACGATGGAGGGTTTGGAAGATAGCCCAAACGCGCCTGCCGCCGGGCTTCCCCGCGTGGCAGAGGATCGATCCACTGGACCGGGTCGGGCGCACCGGCAACTTGGTCTTCGGGACGTAGGATTAGAAAAAATCCGTGTCGCGGGTTTGCGAGCCGGCGCTTCTTGATCAGCCGAGTAATCGCGGCCGCCAGCGCCTCGGGCTTCAGATCGAGAGCAGCCGATGCCTCCTGGCGGGCGAAATAGGCACGGCCGCGGATGAGACGATCGTCGACGAATTGCTCCAGCGAGGCCGCCCCCAGATCATATGCAAAACTCGACGATAAACCAAGGATTTTGCATATGGTTTGGGGAACCTGAAGCCGACCCCTCACTTCACGCGGGCCGACTGTGGCAGGGTAGCTACAGGCCAGATCCTGCCCCCGCTACCACTACTCATATTGTCCACGCCGTTCAGCAGCTTAGATAACGACGGGAGCGGCACGACCGCCTCCACGCCCCCGTCCTCAGTCGGGCGCGGCGTGATCGATGCGCCGCCCAACACTTCCCTCAGAGCCGCACGACCCAGAAGGTTGGCGAGCGCGCCGAGCAGCGTCGCGAGTCCAAACGAAGTGTAGAACGCCTTGGCTCGCAGCGGTGCTCGCGAGAACCTTGGACAACACATTCACTGACGGCCGACTCGGTCTCGACGCAAGCGGGAATAACATACCGAGATTGCGGACCGCCCCGAGCCCCGTATTAGGGCTGTATCAGGGCGCTATTTGAAAGCCCACCAGATCCCAGCCAGGCACGCCGCGGTAACCGCAACGCAAGCCGCAATCGTCATGTATGAGCCCAACATGACCTGGCGGATCGTCTTTTTGATCGACTCGCGGTCGTTGAGCTGTGGAAACGGTTCTTGCGGCTCGGGCACCCCCAGAAACCGGCAAAGCGACCCCCAGCCGTCAGCCACGCTGAAGACCAGAAGCTGCTCGGGCGGCACCGCGGCCTTCACTTCATCGATGTAGGCATTGTAGCGGGCGACCGCCTTCGCCTTGTCGCCCATCACTCCCTTCAGCGTGCGGCCCCAGAGGAGCTTGTGCGAAAGCTCGCCGAGCTTCCTGCCGAACGGCGTGAGCCATTCGAGCACCTTGAACTGCCACAAGGTCTCAGTGAAATAAATCGTGTCGATCGTACTGTCGTACCAGGCCTCGGCACCGCGCGGGTG
>JBOGMA010000089.1:0-3138 GCA_050746465.1 Acidobacteriaceae bacterium | reverse complement strand
CGCGCAACCTCGCCCAGCAGATGGTTGCCGCTCTTTACGTTCAGTACCTGCTGCTTTCACATCTCACACTGCGCGCGCCGCGTTCGCTTACCGCAATTCAAAACCGCCTCCAGACCCTGGTGTCTCTGCGAAGACTCCGCGCCAAAGAACGCCTCCGCGAATTCAACATCCAGCTCGCAGACAAGCACTACCTGCATGCCGCCCGCGCTTTCGCTGCTTCAGCCGCGGCTTCTCCGGCGCACATCCTCGGCCGCCTGCGTGACGAGCTCGCGCCCTCCCGCTCGGCAAGTCCCATCATGAATGGCATCTCACCCCAGCTCTTCTTCCAGCATCAGGAGGCCCTATGGCAGTAGCGCCGCTGCTCTCACGCCATCTCATTCCGCGCCCGCGAGTAGCATCACCCGAACGCGCCATTTCCAAACCATTGCCTCCGCGCCTCTTGCTCAACGGAATTCCCATCGACAAGTTTTCCTTGGGCGAAGCCACCTCCCGGGTGATTCACGCACTCGAAAGACGCACTTCGCTCAAGCCCTTGCTCATCATGGGGCCAAATGCTCAATTGATTACTCTCGCCGCGCGTAATTCTCGCTTTAAAAATGCGCTTCGGTCCGCCGACCTCAACATCCCGGACGGCATCTCCATCGTGCTTGCCTCGCGACTCCTCGGCCAGCCCGTTCCCGAACGCGTCACCGGCGGCGAACTCATGGAGCAGCTCTGCATCGAAGCCGTTGGGCATGATCTTTCTGTTTTCTTTCTCGGCGGCCTTCCGGAAGCAGCCGAAAAAACCGCGCACAAGTTCCAAAGCAAACACCCCGGCTTCCGCCTCGCCGGAACCTATTGCCCTCCCCAGGGCTTCGAATCCGATCCCGCAGAATGCGCCCGTATCCGCCGGCAAATTTCCCAGACAAAACCAGACCTGCTCTGTGTCGCTTTCGGCGCCCCAAAGCAGGAAATATGGATGCACGAAAACTGCCCCACCCTCCCCATCGGAGCCGCTATCTCAGTCGGTGCTGCCCTCGACACCCAGGCCGGCCTTCGCCAGCGCGCTCCGAAATGGACGCACCGTATCGGCTGCGAATGGCTCTACCGCCTCGTCCGCGAACCGCGGCGTCTCTGGCGTCGCTACCTCATCGGCAATACGCACTTCCTCTGGCTGGTCGCGCGTCAATACATCCGCGCGTCCGTAATGGACCGCCCAAACAGCACCCTCGCAAACTCAACTGCTCGTCACTAAAGGAAAGAGACATGCCCAGCATCGACAATCTCAACATCAAGCTTTTCGCCGACGGAGCCGATCTCTCCAGCATTCTGAGCCTATATAAAAATCAGTGGATCAAGGGATTCACCACGAACCCCACGCTCATGCGCAAAGCCGGCGTTCTCGACTACGAAGCCTTCGCCCGCAATCTGCTTCGCACCGTTCCCGACCGGCCCGTCTCGCTCGAAGTTTTCGCCCGGAATGAAGATCAGATGGAAGCCCAGGCCCGCACCATCGCCTCCTGGGGGACAAACGTAAACGTCAAGATTCCCGTTACCGACGAGAACGGCGTCTTCATGGGGCCGCTCATTCAGCGCCTTTCCCGCTCCGGCGTCATCGTCAACGTCACCGCCATCCTTACGCTTCACCAGGTGGAACGGGTCGCAGCCGCGCTCCATCCCACCACACCGGCGATAGTGTCGGTATTCGCCGGCCGCATTGCCGACACAGGCATCGATCCGGTCCCCATCATGAAGCAGGCACGCCTCCTCCTGCGCTCCCGCCCCTTTGCGGAGTTGTTATGGGCCAGCCCCCGCGAACTGCTCAATATTTTTCAAGCCGAGTCCGCGGGATGCCACATCATCACCGTCCCGCCCGACATTCTCGCCAAGCTCGGCCTAGTAGGAAAAAACCTCGCTCAATTCTCGCTTGAAACCGTAAGCATGTTTCACCGCGACGCCCACGCAGCAGCTTATAGCATCCAGCCCTTTGTACGCTGATCGATGCTTCCTTCAGTGCTGCAACACGTAGGTCCCCTTCGGAGCCTTCTCGGAAACCTGCTTCGGCGTCGGCAACTGCCCGCTGTCCCATCCGCCGCCCAGCGCCTGAATTAGTTCAACTGAGGCCGTCATCTCCTGCATGTGCAGCGTAGCCAGCGTCTGCTGCGCGCTGAGAAGCGTGGTCTGCGCCACCATCACATCGATGTAAGGATCAAGCCCCGTTTCGTACCGCCCCGTCTCCAGCTTCAAATACGTTTGCGCCGAGTCCACCGCTTCCTGTTGCTTCAAAACCTGCTGTGACAATATCCGGGTCGCCGCCAGATAGTTTTCCACCTGCTGGAACGCCGTCAACACCGTCTGTCGATAGTTCGCCACATCCCCGTTGTAGGTCGCCGTGTACTGCTCCAACTCCGCTCGATACAGCCCGCCGTTGAAGATCGTCTGCGACAGCGACGGCCCAATCGACCAGAACCGGCTTGGCCAATCGAACCAGTGAGATAAAGTCGATGCTTCAAACCCTCCAGTCGCCGAAAGCGTCAACGCCGGGAAAAAAGCTCCGTAACCAATCCCAATCGTGGCATTTGCTTCTGCCAGCGTCCGTTCCGCCGCCGCAACATCCGGACGCCGCTCCAGCAACTTCGACGGCACACCCACCGGAATCGGCGGTGGAGTCGCCAACTCCGGACTCGCCGGAAATGAAAACTCCGTAGCCGGCTTCCCGATCAGCAGCGCAATCGCGTTCTCATATTGAGCCCGATTCACTCCCACATTCAGCGCCGCCGACTCCGCGTTCTTCAGCGTAGTCTCCGCCTCGACAACGGAAATATAGTTGTCCACTCCCGTCTTGTAGAGCGTCTGCGTCAGCTCCAGCGATTTCTTGTCAGCCGCCACCGTATCGTTCAGAATCTGCTGCAACGCATCCTGACCGCGCAATTCAAAGTAGAACTCTGCCAGGCTGGCCTGCTCCGCCAGCCGCTCATTTGCCAGGTCCGCCGCGCTCATCTGTGCCCCGAATTCAGCCGATTCCACCTGATGCCGAATTCGTCCGAAGAAATCCGGCTGCCACGAAACATCAATTGGAAAATTCCACGTCGTGCTCTGTGAACCGGTATTCGCGGTCGAAGAATTCCGCAAATTCCCAGACGACTTGGACCGCGACCA
>JBOGMA010000088.1:0-6299 GCA_050746465.1 Acidobacteriaceae bacterium | reverse complement strand
CAGTACTCCCATACCAGCTTGCCTAATTCGCGGTGAAAGGAATCAACGGTGCGCTTGCCCTTGATGGAGAGCAGCCGGTCAACGTTCTGCCTTACCCCCACAACCGCGTCCCGCACCTCTGGACGAGTCTCATCCACCTTCGCAGGCTTTGCCGTCGCGAGATAATTGCCAACGGTATAGGGGATGATGAAGTAGCCATCGGACAGGCCCTGCATGAGCGCGCTGGCGCCCAGGCGATTTGCACCGTGATCGGAAAAGTTGGCTTCGCCCGCAACAAACAACCCTGGGATGGAGCTTTGCAGGTTGTAGTCCACCCACAGTCCACCCATGGTGTAGTGGATGGCGGGATAGATGCGCATCGGGACCTTGTATGGGTTCTCATCGGTGATGCGCTGATACATGTCGAAGAGATTGCCGTACCGCTCGCGGATGACCTGCTCGCCGAGACGGCCGATGGCTTCCTTGAAGTCAAGATAGACGCCGAGGCCGGTTTCGCCTACGCCGCGTCCTTCGTCGCATACATTTTTCGCGTTGCGTGAAGCCACGTCGCGAGGGACCAGATTGCCGAATGCCGGGTAGCGGCGTTCGAGGTAGTAGTCGCGGTCTTCCGGCGGAATTTGATTCGGCGGGCGCTTGTCGCCTTTCTGCTTGGGAACCCAGATGCGGCCGTCGTTGCGCAGCGACTCGGACATGAGCGTGAGCTTCGACTGGTAGTCGCCGGAGACGGGAATGCAGGTGGGGTGAATCTGCGTGTAGCAGGGATTCGCGAAGAGTGCTCCGCGGCGATACGCGCGCCAGATTGCCGTGGCGTTCGAGCCCTTGGCATTGGTGGAAAGATAGTAGACGTTTCCGTAGCCACCGGTGGCCATCACGATGGCATCGCCGAGGTGGACGGTAACGTCGCCGGTGATGAGGTTACGGGTTACGATGCCGCGCGCCTGACCATCGATGACGATGAGGTCGAGCATTTCCGTGCGCGGATACATGGTGACGTTGCCGGCGCGGACCTGGCGTTCAAGCGCCTGGTATGCGCCGAGCAGAAGCTGCTGGCCTGTCTGGCCGCGGGCATAAAAGGTGCGCGAAACCTGTGCGCCTCCGAAGGACCGATTGGCGAGCGTGCCGCCGTATTCCCGTGCAAAGGGAACGCCCTGCGCGGCGCACTGGTCAATGATCTTCACGCTGTTTTGTGCCAGACGATAGGTGTTGGATTCACGGGAGCGGAAGTCGCCGCCCTTCACCGTGTCGTAGAACAGGCGATAGACGCTGTCTCCGTCGTTCTGGTAATTTTTGGCGGCGTTGATGCCGCCCTGCGCAGCGATGGAGTGGGCGCGGCGGGGCGAATCCTGAAAGCAGAAGCAGCGGACATGGTAGCCGAGCTCGCCGAGAGAAGCTGCGGCGGATGCGCCAGCAAGCCCAGAACCGAGAACGAGGATGGTGTGTTTGCGCTTGTTCGCGGGGTTGACCAACTTCATCTCGGAGAGGGCTTTTTCCCACGCCTTCTCAATCGAACCGGAGGGAATTCGTGCGTCGAGTGTCATTTACTTGAGTATCCCCGTAAGTACGCTGATGGGAATGATGATGTATCCGATGATGATGAGCGTGGCGATGACCAGCGCGATCCGCTTCAGGACCTTTTCGCGGCGAGGCGAGTGCGGCAGGCCGAAGGATTGCAGCATGCTCCAGAGGCCGTGGCGCAGATGAAAGCCGAGCAGGATAAGCGCAAAAATGTACCACGCGGAAATCCACCACACCTGGAAGCCGGCCAATACGTTGTGATAAACGTCGCCGGGGATAAAGACGGAATTCGGATGAATGGTTCCGGAAGTGAACTCCAGAAGGTGCAAGATGACGAAGGCCAGAACAATGGGGCCGGACCAGTACATCGTGCGCGAGGCGTAGGTGGAGTTGATGGACTTCTTCTTTGCGTAGCCGACCGGCCGCGCCGCCTTGTTGCGCAGCGCGAGTTGGACCGTCGCGACGATGTGCAGCACGACGGCGATGATCAGAATCGCGCGTGCAATCCAGAGCAGCGTTCCATCAAAGTGCAGAATGCGGGCGTAGGTGTTGAACCGCTCGGGGCCCGCGAACACCAGCAGGTTGCCGAGCAGGTGTCCGATGATGAACAGGAAGAGAATGAAGCCGGTAACGGCCATCACAATCTTTTTGCCGTTGGTCGTTTGCCAGAAGTTCGGCGCCCGTAGCTTGAGGTTGGCGGCGGTTGCGCTCATTGGAGGTTCCCAGACTTACCGAGGTAAAGCATTTGCGCTTGTAACCCTTTGGTTGAAGGATGAACGTGAAGCAGCATGAGGCTATACAACAGTCGCTGCGCGGAAAGCGAGTTTCACTATCTATTATTCGTTCGTCAAGCGGAAGCGTCAAGAAATGTGGAGATTGGGTAGTGTCCTAATTTGAAATCCACAGGCTCACGCTCCAATCGCAGCGCTCAACGTACTGCGAATCCATTCTGAGACGGTCTGCTTCCGAGCCTTCGCCGCTGCCTCTACGCGCTTTCGATCCTCTGGGCTGAACCGTACCGGGACAATGCTCCCCTTGGCAGTTCCCTTTGGCAGTTTTGGCCGTCCCGGTTTCCTAGTTTTCTTTGGTTGGGTCACGTTCTTTTAGCTCCTGTACGATGGCGGCTTGCACTGCTGTCTGTGGCGACACAAGGGGACAGGTCGCGCATCTTCGCATCCATAAAAGCCGTGCAGCCTTGGCCGATCCTTACGCCAAGCCGCATTATCGTATCCCGGTGAACACCCGTAATGCGTTCAATCGAACGAATGCTCAAACCTTCCGTCAGTGCTCCGATAATTGCGATTTGTTTATCTGTGTTAAGCAGGTTCGCCATAAAGCCTCACTGGAATAAATGTATTACGAATATGCCATGTATGTCAAGTGTTTTTGTGATACATTTATCCAAGCAAGAGGACGACTGCATGAGCGATGAGAAGAAGGCCGCAAAGAGCGCAACTCCAGCTAAGCCACGACGCCCACGAGGGCGGAGTAGGCTCATCACTTATGTAATAGGAAAATACAAGGAGCACAAAGCCAAGAGAGAAAGCGAGAATCCCACAGATAAAGCGGCGCGTCGGACTGCTGTAGCCACAATTTGGATCGGGATATTCACCGCCACTCTCGCGGGGGTTGCTTATTTGCAGTACCAAGACTCCCACATTCTTACGAAGATTTCTGTCCTCAATACTCGTGCGTGGATCAATGTGGTTGGTACGGGATTTGGATATACGACTGAAGATCACCATGCCAGTGGAAGAATCGTACTCGCAAATTCCGGCCCTACTCCAGCCTCCAACGTTCGTGCCTGGCGATGCTCCGAGATAAGAAACACGGAACCGGTGATCGGCGATATACCGCCCCCTAATGATCCGAATTGCATCCCCGATACTTTTGGCACGATCGGAAAGGGTGGTACGGTCACCATCAATGGTTTCGATTCGACCCGGATAGTTGCCGAGGGCAGCCTTAATCCAAATGGACATACGCCGGGAAATCACTTTTATTTTTGGGGGAAGATTACATATGGCATCTTCACAAAGGACGGGACTCACTTCACTGATTTTTGCCTTCTGAATGCGGAAAACCAATTGGCACCGTGCGTTTCCGGGCATGACGCAAACTGGGAGAATTGCCAGAATCCAAATTAGGGCACTACCGGAGATTGGGCCGCCTGTTGCATAGCAATTTTGGAATTCAGAGGTTCTTTGAAATAATTGCGGCGCAAAAGGAAGGAGTTTCCTCATGACTCATCTGCGAATGGGGCTTCTGTTGTCAGCCGCCGTTGCGTTCACTGCCTGTCCGGCGGTTCCGCGCGCGCAGGATTTGCCCGCTGTCCGCACCGTGCAGATGGTTGAGGTTCGCGGCGCCCTTCAGAAAACGCTGGACGCGAAGAAGGCAAAACAGGGCGACCCGGTGATGGTCAAGCTGCTGTCCTCGGCGACGATTCCCGGAGCGGGCGCGTGGCCGCGCAACACTGTGCTCTCCGGCCGTGTGGATCGCGTGCAGGCGTCGGAAAAGAAAAGCGACTCCTTGATTCAGGTCACATTTGACAAGGCTGTCCTGAAGCACGGGCAAGTGGTCGCGATCAAGGCCATGGTGATGGGCCTTAAGCCGATGGTCTTTCCAGGTGATCTGAACGCGCAGACCAATGCCGAGCAGTCGGTCTCCAGCGCGGGGCCACGAGCGATGAATGGAAGAATGCGGGACCTGGGCGCGGACATGCCGCCTTCCGCAAATCCTCAGCCCGGTCACACGCCCGCATATAAGGTGAGCCGCGACGCTGAGAACCAGGGCTCTGGCGAACCCTGGCAGGCCACCTTCCTGAAAGGAATTACGCTGCAGAGCAGCCTGAAGCAAGCTTCCTCCGGAACCTTTCGGTCCAGCGGAAAGAACGTTGATATTCCGAGCCAGACTGAATTGGACATCGCGGTGGGAGTGTTGCCGGCGGATTCGGGCGCCAAATAGCGGCTGTCGACCGGCGGCTTTATTTCATCGGCCCGGCGCGCATTGCGGAAAGCAAATTGCGGAGTGCGCGGCCGCGATGGCTGATCTTGTGCTTGGTCGCCAGATCAATTTCGGCCATGGTATTGCCGAGCTCAGGCAGATAAAAAAGCGGATCATATCCGAAGCCGCCCTCGCCGCGCGGCGCGCCCAGAATTTCACCTTCCACCGACCCTTCGCCGGTGTAGAGACACACTCCGTCGCGCGCCGCCGCCAGCACACAGCAATAGCGGGCGGTGCGCCGCCCGGGCGGTATGGTTTGCAGCTTCCTCAGCAGATAAACATTGTTGCGTTGATCGACAGTTCCCGCGCCGTCCGCGTTGAACCAGGCGTCGGCCGCGTAGCGGGCTGAGCGAACTCCCGGCTCGCCGTGGAGCGCGTCCACTTCAAGTCCCGAATCATCCGCCAGAACGATTTCTCCGGGGACGAATCGGCTGTAGTATTCAGCCTTGGCGCGAGCATTGCCGGCGAAGGTGGGCTCGTTCTCAGGTGGGGCGGGAATTTCACTTAGTCCCGACAGCGGTTCAAGTGCGATGCCGAGATCTTCGGCGGCTACGGCAAAGTCGCGCAGCTTACCTGCGTTGCTGGTGGCGACGAACAGTCGGGTCATGTCTCTACTGTATGAGAATCACGTGTGCCGAGTTTTTGTGCGAAGCGCGTGTCGCTGGACGCGCAGCCCTACCACGGTTGGTTTCTCCAGAGATGCGGCACGTAATAAGTGTCGAGAGACCACGACAGCAGGAACATTACAGCCATCAGCGAGAGTCCCCAGAAGAACAAGCGCACGGGCAGCGTCGAGGTGAGGGTGGGGTGCGACTGGGGCTGGCGGCGCAGAGATTCTTCGCGGAATAAGAGTCCGCTGGCGAAGCAGACGCAGGCGGCAATCACGATGCGCGCAATGGAGGCGATGAGGCGGTCCTGCCAGCGGCTTCCGGGGACAAAAAACGCGCTGCCCAAGAGCGCATACAGAGAGAGGATGCTGCCTGCGAACGAAAGCGCTTTGCCGATTTCCAGCATGCTGCCTGCCGCACCAGTAACTTATCCCACGATTCCTTTCAGCGCGGGATAAATTCTGCGGTACGCCTTATATCCCTCAGAATACCGCTGAACGGCTGATGGATCCGGCTCGATTTGCTGCGCTACTTTGATGGCGGCGGTACAGGCTGCCTCCAGGTTCGGCCAGCCCTTCGCGCCCACTCCGGCCAGCAGCGCCGCTCCGAATGCCGCGCCTTCTTCGGCGACGAGAACATCGGATTTGTAGCCGTAAATCGCGGCTTGAATTTCACGCCAGAGCGGGCCGCGCGCGCCGCCTCCGCCGAGGCGTACTCCTTTGACCGGAATGCCCAGTTCAGCAAAAAGCGTGAAGGTGTCTTTGAGCGAATAGGCCACGCCCTCAAGTACTGCGCGGACAAGGTGGCCTTGCGTGTGTCCGGCGGTGAGACCGACGAATGCCGCGCGGGCCTGGGAGTCGAGATGGGGAGTGCGTTCGCCGAGCAGATATGGGGTCCATAGCAGGCCGTCGCTGCCGGCGGGCACTTTGGCGGCGGCTTCGGTGAGGGTGTCATAGCTTGCGCCGGGTGCGATGACATCGCGAAGCCAGCGCAAGGATAGCCCGGCCGCCTGGGTGACGCCCATGACGTGCCAGCGTCCCGGAACGGCGTGGCAGAAGGTGTGCAGGCGTCCTAGCGGATCACGCGTGGGAGCGGCGGTGGCGGCGAAGACCACTCCGGAAGTGCCGATGGTGGCCGAGACAGAGCCGGGTTCCAGAATTCCCATGCCGACGG
>JBOGMA010000087.1:0-2741 GCA_050746465.1 Acidobacteriaceae bacterium | reverse complement strand
GTATTCGCCGGACCGGTTCTCGATCTACACGGAGCGAAGAAGATGATGATTGCGGCGTTGCTGCTCATCGCCGCATCGCTTGCCGTTCTCCCTGCGCTGCGGATCTACTGGCAGCTTCAGATATGCTGCCTTGCCTATGGCCTTGGAGGCGGCATCTTGAACACATCCACGAATGTACTGATTGCCGACCTGAACACCGAGAGCCGCGCCAGCGCCCTTAATTTACTGGGATTCTTCTTCAGCGGCGGCGCTATTCTGGCGCCATTCTTGACCTCCGCCGCCGGTGGAGGATTGGCCTCCACGACAGTGCTCCGAATATTGGCCGGAGTGACGGCGTCAATTCTGATTCCCGTGCTGGTGTTTCCGTTTCCGGCTCCGCCGCGGGCAGGTATTCGCCTGCGAAGTCTCTTCTCGGTTTTGAACCAACCGCTCGTATGGCTGTTTGGAGCAATTCTGATTTTTGAATCAGGCAGTGAAAACTGTGTCTTCGTGTGGACGGGAAAAATCGCCACTGAAGTGCTCCACACGACTCCCGCCAGAGGCGGCCTTGCGCTTGTGGCGCTCGCTGCTGCTCTTGGCATTGGGCGGCTGCTCGCAATTGTGTGGCTGCGCCTGCTCGGAAACGCCGGAACGATCTGGCTCTCCTCCGCCCTGATCCTTGTCGGAATTACAATTGCCCTCACCGCGCGAAGCCTCACGGGTATGATTTTCGCCACCGCGGTGATTGGTCTTGGAATCGCCGGAATCTACCCGACAGTCCTGGGCATTGCGGGAAACCACTTTTCCGGCGAAACCGGAACTGTCTTCGGAGCGATCATCGCTCTCGGCCTGCTCGGCGGCGCAGCCGGGCCAACCATTGGCGGGTTTGCGGCGAGATATGGAATGCTGCACGTGCTGTGGATTCCGGCTGTATCCGCGGTTGCGGTCGGCCTCCTGATCGCAGTGGTGAACACCCGCAGTTTGCCGGATATCCGCTGACTCCAACTTTGAGGTCCTCAGAGAGCCCTGCGTTTACTATTGACAACACAACTACATGAGTAGTAGCAATTACTACACGAGTAGGAGGCAGGGCTTGATCAGTGCACGGTTGTCGAAGCTTGAGTTTCAAATCATGGAGGTAATCTGGGGGCGCGGGGAATGCGCGATTCGAGAGATATTGGAATCGCTGCCGGGGAAACGCAGGCCCGCGTACACGACCATTCAGACGACGGTTTACCGCATGGAGGCGAAGGGATTCGTCTGCAGGGCAAAGAAGGTCGGCAATGTCCATGTCTTTTCGGCGTCCATTTCGCGCGACTCGGCCGAACGCAGGCTGATCGACGAACTCCTGAGCATTTTTGGAGGCCGTTCCAAGCCAGTGATGGCGCATTTGATCGAGTCTGGAAGATTGTCACTCGAAGATGTGAAAGAAGCTGAGCGAACTCTTCGCAGGCTTGCGCGGAAGGAGAGGGAGCAATGAGTTTTGTGGGTTTGTGGCACGAGGGCTGGACCGCGGCATTGGTAAATCACCTTTGGCAATCAACAGCGGTGGCGGTGATTGCGTGGCTGCTCGCCGCTGCGCTCAGGAAGAATCATGCGCGAGTGCGGTACTGGGTTTGGTTCGCAGCGTCGGTGAAGTTCCTGCTGCCGTTTTCGCTGTTGGTGGCGGCGGGGGCATGGCTGCGGTCGTTGGTTCCCGTGCCGGCTGCGCAGTCCGCGGTTGCAAGTGTGATGGAGCAGGTGGCACAGCCATTCGGACAGGCACAATTTTTCGATGTGGGGAATGCTCCGATTGCAGCGCATCACGCCAGCTTTTGGCCGCTGATACTGTTTGCCATTTGGCTGTGCGGCGCTTTGGCGATTGCAATTCGCTTTGGGTTGGCGTGGGCGAAGATGAACGGGGTGAAGCAGCGGGCGCGGCCGTTCGATCTCGCGGTGGAAGTGCCCGTGTTGAGTTCGTCCGAGCCGATTGAGCCGGGGGTTTTCGGCATCTTCCGGCCGGTGCTGTTGCTGCCTGAGGGGATTCCAGAGCGGCTTTCGGCGGAACAGATGCGTGCGATTGTGGAGCACGAGATGTGCCACGTGCGGCGGCGCGACAACCTGACATTCGCAATTCACATGGTCGTGGAGACGCTGTTCTGGTTTCATCCCATGGTCTGGTGGATCGGATCGCGGTTAATCGAAGAGCGCGAACGCGCCTGCGACCAGGCCGTAGTCCAGGCTGGCAGCGAAGCCCGGGTGTATGCCGAAGGGATTCTGAACGTCTGCAAATTTTATGTCGAAGCGCCGCTGAACTGCATTGCAGGAGTGACGGGCGCTGACCTGAAGAAACGCATTGCGCGAATCATGACAAATCAGGTTGCGCGGAGGCTCAGCCTGGGCAGGATGCTGCTACTGGGTTCCGCGGTTACGCTCGCACTGGCTATACCAGTCGTGCTTGGCATGACTCGTGCCGAGGCCCAGACTGACGGCGCTACGGCAGTAAACAAGGACCTGAAGTTTGAGGTAGTTTCCATCCGCCAGGACAAATCGGGTGGTCAGCAAATCGTTGCGAAAACGACGCCCGACTCATACGAGATGCGCAACATGTTTCTCGGCGCGGCAATCGAAACGGCTTATGTCCCCAGAACCGGCGGCGCGCGATATTACTCGGATAACCAGGTTATTGGGATGCCGCATTGGCTCTTGAGCGATCAAGACCACTATGACATTAATGCGAAAGTCGACCCGGCTGATTTGCCGGATTGGCAGAATCCCAGCAA
>JBOGMA010000086.1:0-11765 GCA_050746465.1 Acidobacteriaceae bacterium | reverse complement strand
ACTTCAAGGAGCGGAGAAGCGATGAAAAAGCTGGTGAGCTGTTTTGCATGTGTGCTACTGGGAGTATTCGCGGGTTCCTGGAACGTGGCGGGGGCGCAGGATAGTTCTCGACAGATCATTCGACCGGCGGGCACTTCGGGAAATTTTCCGTTCAGCCCTGGAATCCTTGTTGATGGCACGCTCTACGTCGCGGGCCAGGGCAGCGCAAACGCACAGGGGGTCAGCCCGGCCGATTTTCCGGGAAAGGTGAAGCAATCGCTGGAGAACGTGCGCAGCGTTCTTCAGGCAGCGGGGATGGATTTCGGCAATGTGGTGTGGATGAACGTATATCTGACCCATGCCGATGACATTGACGCAATGAACGATGTGTATTGGAAGGAGATTGGAACGAGTCCGCCGGCGCGCTCGGTGATGGTGATCGGAAATCTAGTTGGCGGCGATAGCGTGGAGATCAACTGCATTGCAGTGAAGGACAAGGCGCATCGGCGGGCTATATGGCCTTCGGGATGGCCAAGAGGTCCGCATATCGACCCGCCTGCGATTCAGGCGAAGGATGTTCTTTATTTGTCGGCCCAGAACGGCGCGGATCCGAAGACGGGAAAGTTGGCGGATTCATTTAAGGACGAGACGCGGCAGTCGCTGGATAACGTAGCTACGATTCTGCGTGCGGCGCACATGAGCATGAAGAATGTTCTGTGGGTGAACCCGTATATGAGCGTGAGCGGCCAGTACGACGTGATGGGGAACGTCTACAAAACGTACTTCGAGTTTGGAAATACGCCAGGGCGGGGGACGATTCAAGTGGTTGCTTTGCCCCATGGCAGCCACATCGTCTTCAGTTGCATAGCAGGAGCCGATCTGGCGAAGCGCACGGCGATTCGCCCGCGCAATATGCCTCCGAGCGCAACGGCAAGCCCGGGGATTCTTTACGGGAATACTCTGTACCTTTCGGCGAAGGACGGGTTTATTCCCGGGCAGGGGATCGTGACGCCGGACTTCAATCTGCAACTGAGGCAGTCCATGCGGAATCTGCTGGACGGATTGGAGGAAGCCAATATGAACTTTTCCGACGTGGTGTTTACGACTGTGTATCTGCGCGACATACAGGATTTCGACAAGATGAACAACCTGTACAAGACATTCTTTAAGGGAGGATATCCGGCGCGGACCACGGTGCAGCAGAATTTCGATTCCAGCGCGGAGGACGCGGAACAGATTTCCTTTATCGCAGTGAAGGCCGGCAAACACTAGGAGGCGCGCAATGGAACGCAGGACATTTATCAAGTGGGTGACGGCTCTTCCACTGCTTGCTCAGATCGAGTTTCAAGAGGCGCTTGGAACAGGGTGGGCGGAGACGGCAAAAATCTCCAAGGAGAATATCTATACGCGGCTGGGCGTGAAGCCGGTGATCAACGGGCGCGGGACCTGGACTTATCTGAGCGCGACGCTGGAGCTGCCTGAAGTGAAAGCCGCGCAGGAAGCCGCTGCTCGCCACTATGTGAATATCTTCGAGTTGCAGCATGCGGTGGGGCGGCGCCTGGCAGAGCTGACCGGCGCGGAGTCCGGAATGATTACCTCCGGCGCGGCTGGAGCGATGGCTTCGGGGACAGCCGCCTGCATCGCCGGATCCGATCCGGAAAAAGTATGGCAGTTGCCGGACACGACAGGTCTGAAGCACGAAGTGGTGATGATGGGCGGGCGGAGCCCTTTCGACAGCGCGATTCGGCTGGCCGGAGGCAAACTGGTGATCGCACAGAATCTTGATCAGCTTCCGAATGCGATCAGCGACCAAACGGCGATGGTATACACGACTTCCGATCCGGACACGCTGGAGAAAGAGGTTGCCGTCACAAAGCGCGCGGGCGTGCCGATCTTTATGGATGCGGCGGACGGCGTTCCTCCCATTAATAAGCTTCAGCGATTTGCGAAGATGGGGTGCGATCTGTTCACGGTGAGCGGTGGCAAGGGACTGTGCGGACCGCAGAGCAGCGGGGTGCTGCTGGGACGCAAGGACCTGATCGAGGCCGCACTGTTCAACACGAATCCATGGGAAGGCGCGGTGTGCCGTCCGATGAAGGTGGGGAAAGAGGAGATCATGGGATGCCTGGCGGCGGTCGAGGCCTGGTATCACAAAGACCTGGCTGCGCTGGACAAGGAATGGAATGGCCGCGTGGAGCGGATTCAGAAGCTCGTCAACACTGTGCCAGAAGTTTCAACTTCGATTGCTACGCCGCCGGGAGGAAACAGCTATCCCACGCTGACGGTGAGCTGGGACGAGAAGGCCTGGGGCTACAGCATTCAGGATTGCGCGCGGCAACTGCTGGATGGAACGCCAAGCATAGCGGTGCTGACGAATGACAATCCGAGCGATGTGCTGAGCCGGGATCCGAACTACCATCGTCGCCATTCGAGCAAGGGTGCGGCTGACGAAAAGCTGCAGATCATTTCGATGACGCTCAGGCCCGGCGAGGAGATCATTGTTGGCAGAAGGCTGCGCAAGCTGTTATCAGATGCGCGGGCCAGCAAAGCGTAGCCGCAATTTCGCGCGTTGTGACGAGATGAATTTCTTCCGCCGAGGAGCCAGAAGGTGAACACCAGAAATTGTGCGGGGATTCTTATGTTGCTGGGAGCCTTCGCAACCATGGCGAGCGCACAGCCCACGCAATCGTGCACAATTCACGCGACCACGTTTGATGGATTCCCGGCGCAGGAGATGTCGAATCAGTGGGTACGGCTGGATTTTGTTCCCAAGTTGGGCGGCCGGCTGATGCAGGTGATCTTCAACGGACATGCCTATCTATTTGTAAATCCGAAATATGCGGGCAAGTATATCTCGCCGGAACAGGCCGCCGGCAGATGGATCAACTATGGCGGCGACAAGATATGGCCTCTGCCCGAGGGCAACGACGATGAACAACATTGGACCGGCGCGTCAACGCCGCTCGACGATGGAGTGTATGCCTTCAAAGTGGTTGCGCAAGGCAAACGTTGCACGGTGCGATTAGATGGGCCACGGGATCCGCCGACTGGGCTGCAATATTCGCGGGAGATCAGCATAGGGACAGATTCGCCAGAGATCGATTTCCATGCGATCACGAAAAATAGCACGGGCCACACCATTAACTGGTCCGTTCAGTCAGTGTCGCAATACGATCTTTCAGACGCGAATGCGCCCGATGGATGGAACCATGATTTCTGGACGTTCACTCCTGTCGATCCCAAGTCACCCTACCTGCTTGGCTACCATGTGCGCGACGGGCTGGCGAATGATCCCTCCTACCACGTGAAGAATGGATTATTTCGTTTGCACTGGCGCTACCTGGAGGGTGAGGTATGGGTCGATTCCGACCCGCAATGGCTGGCTGTGGTCAACGGCGTGGACCGGTACACGATGGTGGAGAAGGGAACGCATGTTCAGAACGCAGACTATCCCGGCAGAGCGACGGTGATCTTCTATAAGAATGGACCCACTGTGCAGTTGAATGCGCAGCAAATGCCATTCGTCACGCCTCTGGACCGCACTGAGACGCCTTTCTACATGGAAGCGGAGATGAACAGCCCCATGGCCGAACTCGCGCCGGGCCAGACCTATACTATGGATACCCGCTGGTTTCCTTGCCGCATGGGGCCGGAACTGAAGGACGTGACGGACGCCGGGGTGATCGGAAAGCCGCTCACCGTGGTGCGCAATGGAACCGAACTGGAGTTGGGCGGGGAGTTCGGAGTATTTTTTCCGGGGAAGCTCGTGGCGTACATGTACGACAGGGGCGGAACCCAGACGGGCCAGGTGACGTTGCAGTCGGTGAGCCCGGAAGATTTGATTGAGCTACATCGTGGTGTGCCGGCGTCGGCAAATGTTGTTCGCGTCTCTCTGCATCTGTTGGATGTTAACGATATAGATCGCGGCGCTCTTGGCGAGGTGTTTGCAATCGATTCACACGGTGCATCATGAATCGATTCGTGACGATCGCCGCTGGCGCGCTCATTTCGTTGCCTGCAGTAAGCGTGGGCGCGCAGAGCGCCCCGATAGCAGTGAAGACGACGGCGGATGTGGCCCACGGCTTTAAGAGCGGCAACTGGCCTACCTACAATGGCGACTACACGGGACGGCGCTACAGCGGATTGACGCAGATCACTCCTGCCAATGTCGGCCAGCTTCGAGCGGCCTGGGTATTCCACAGCAGGAACGCGGGGACACTGGAAGTTACGCCGGTTGTGGTGAACGGCGTGATGTACATTACCGCCTCGAACGATGCGTATGCGCTGAACGCCGAAGATGGGCAACAGTTGTGGCATTATTCCAGGCCCGTGACTAACGGGTTGATCGACGACGCCTCCGGGCACATCAGTCGCGGTGTCGCTGTTTGGGGCAATCGGCTGTATATGGAAACGGACAACGCCCACCTGCTGTGTCTGGATGCTCGATCCGGGAACCTGATATGGGACGTTGCTTATGCCGACTGGAATAAGAACTATGGCGCAACCAGCGCACCGCTGCTGGTGAAGGGCAAGGTTATCGTCGGAACCTCAGGCGGCGACGATGGCGTGCGCGGATTTGTTGCAGCATTTGACGCGCGCACGGGAGCGCTCGCGTGGAGACGGTGGACGATTCCGGGACCGGGGGAATTTGGCTCCTCGAGCTGGCCGGGCGACCTCTATCTGCATGGCGGCGGCGCAGCATGGATGCCGGGAACGTTTGACCCGGATCTGAACACGCTCTATTGGGGAACCGGCAATGCGGCTCCGGACTATGACGGCAGTGTCCGACCCGGAGATGATCTATATACCGCGAGCGTGCTGGCTTTGGATCCGGATACAGGCAAATTGAAATGGTACTTCCAGTTCACTCCGCACGATCTGTACGACTTTGATGGCGTCGAGACGCCGGTCCTGGTGGACAGGGTGTACGAGGGAAAGCCAAGAAAGCTATTGATTGAGGCGAATCGGAACGGCTTCATTTACATTCTGGATCGCACGAACGGAAAATTTCTTTCGGCGACGAAGTTCGCGCAAAAGCTGAACTGGGCCAAAGGAATCGATGCCAATGGGCGGCCCATCCTTACGGACGTGAAGCCAACATTGAATGGAATGTTGACGTGTCCGGGAGAAGCGGGAGCTACCAACTGGTATTCCCCCGCCTATAACGAAGGGACCGGGCTGTTTTACTTCATGGCGCTGGAAGAATGCACGATCAATTCGACGAAGCCCGAGGCGTTCTCCGAGGGAACGGAATATTACGCGACTGGTGCACGGCGACCTCCGGATGCGAAGGGCACAAAGCGCCTCCTGGCTTTTGATCCTGCTACGGGGCGGTTTGCGTGGAGCTATCCACAGACAGGCGGGGCGCGATCATGGGGTGGAGTGATGACCACGGCCTCAGGGCTGGTGTTTTTTGCGGATGATGCCAACAGTTTTGAGGCGGTGGACGCGAAGACTGGCAAGAGCTTGTGGCATTTCAATACAGGGCAACCGGTGCATGCATCGCCCATGAGCTATGCGGTGAATGGAAAGCAGTACGTTGCGATTGCCTCGGGCGACGATTTGTTTACGTTTGCCCTGCCGTAATGGGGAGTTTCTTTAGGACAATTGCTCTAAAAACAGGTAGGGCGCATCGCCGTTTGCTTTCGAGAACACTCCGGCTATGCTCTCCATTAGCGCCCCTGATGTATATGACTCGCAGGAGCGAGCGGGTAAAATCGGCAAGTGGTTATGCGTTCATATCTGGTTTGTTGCTTCTGCCTAACGTTCCTGGCGGGCTCTTTGAATGCGCAGTCGGCGAGGCAAACGTCTCAGGGGAATACTGAAGGCGCACTCTTGTTCCGGCAGAACTGCGCGGCATGCCATGGGAATGATGGACGAGGCGGCGAGCGCGCTCCGAATATCGCGACTTCGCACGATGTGGTCGCTGCTACCGACGCGCAGCTCAAGGATACGGTGAGCAACGGGATTCCCGAAGCGGGTATGCCTGCATTCACTTTTTTGGGCGCGCAGAAGGTGAGCGAGTTGGTGGCATGGCTGCGTGTGCTGCAGGGCGTCGGCGGCGCGCTGCACCCAAAGCTTCCGGGTGATCCCGCGGCCGGAGCGACGATCTTTTTTGGCAAAGCGGCCTGCTCCAAATGCCACATGGTGCGGGGCAAAGGTGGATTTATTGCTGAGGACCTGTCCGACTATGGGCGAGGCCGGACGGTGGATGCGATTCGAACGGCAATTGTGAATCCAGCAACGAGCTCCGGAGGAGGTGGCCACCTGACCCGGGTTGTGATGAGTAACGGAGCGAGGTATGAGGGAGTGATACGGGCGGAGGACAACTTCACGATTGTGTTGCAGAATCAGAGTGGAGATTTCCAGAGCATTGCGCGCGACCACATTGCGAAGCTGGAGAGCAGCACCTCGCTCATGCCGCAGGATTACGGAAAAACCCTGACGCAGCGGGAACTGAATGATGTGGTGAGTTACCTGATCATATCGGCAACGCCGATTCAGCCGACGCGCATAAGCCAGAACGATAAGCAATAAGAGAGGTTTCAAACAGCGAGATGAAGAAGAAGTTGAAGATGCCTGGGAAAGCAGGCTTGGCGGTGTTTCTTGGTGGGGCGTACTTCGTCCTGGCAGGGGGACTCGCATTTGCGGGCAGTCATGCGAATGCGGCTGTGCGGCAGGGAAAGGCGCTATTTCAGCAGAAGTGCGCCGGCTGTCACAACAAGCAGCCTGGAGACACGAACCCATTCGGTCCTCCAAACCTGCACGGCATTTTCCAACACAAGGTGCTCACTCCGGCAGAGGCGCACCACATCATCCGGCATGGAAAGGGTTCGATGCCGCCCTTCGGATCCCTCAGCGATAGCCAGATCGACCATCTCCTGGCCTATCTGAAGACGCAATAGCGACACTGCGCTTTTAACTCGCGGACGAAGGCGTGCCAACCACAACAGCGCTGCCGACAATTTCAATCAATGAATCGCCTGGGATCCATTCGAGTGCCATACAGGCACGCGATGGAGCTTTGCCGGGGCTGAAGTAGGTCCGGTAAATTTTGTTCAAAGCATCGTATTGCGCCTTGTGCGCGTTGAATCGGGCTTTGCCTGTGGGCATGGGCGTTGAATCGGAAAGAGGCAGGCAGGTGAAGACCTGGAGTTGCAGGATGCTATCCATCGTGCAGCCGTGCGCTTCGAGGGTCTTTTTGAGCGCATCCATGGTGCGAGTCACGTGCTTCTCAAAAGGATCGGTTACAACTACGTGATCGCTGGCCGGATAACCGTCGTTCGCGCCAGTGCCGTAGAAATAAAAGATTCCATCGTGGACGTGATTCGAATCCGCATGGCTGTGAGGTTTGGGGGGTACGGGCTGTTGTGCCAAAAGCGTTGGCGCTCCTGCGAGAGCGGCGGCAGCGCCGGCGGCCTTGGCGAAGAAGTTGCGTCGAGTGCTGAAGTTCATCGATTCTCCTTTGCGAAAAGCATACGGCTGAGCGATATTCCCGATGCACTGGCAAATGCCCCAGTGCGGTCTAGTAGCAATGGCCTAGAAGCTGCCTCATTCCCCCAGATGCACAAGGCCGCGCTGCAGTGCATAGATGGTGGCTTGCGTGCGATCGCGCGCGCCCATCTTGTCGAGCAGAGAGCTGACGTGGATGCGGACGGTCTTTTCCGCGATGCCGAGTTCTTCGGCGATCTCGCGGTTGCTATAGCCCCTGGTTATACAAGTGAGAACTTCGGATTCACGGGGCGTCAGCTCGATAGCAGGAGTCCGTTCAGCCAGGCGATCGAGCGCCATATTAGGGAAATAGCGCAGACCGCGATGGACGTTTTCGATCGCATTAAGGAGTTCCTCGCCACTGGCATCTTTAGTAAGGTAGGACATGGCCCCGCTCCGCACGGCACGATAAATATCCTCGCTGCCGGAGTAGTTCGAGAGCACGACAATGTGAACCGGGCGGAACTCCTCCTTTAGTTGGGCGATGAGGTCAAAGCCGCTGATCCGCGGGAGCCGCAGGTCCATCACCACCACGTCGGGACGGAGCGAGCGGTACATGGCCAGCCCGGCTTCGCCGTCACAGGCTTCACCGACGATCTGTATCTGCGAATGCGCGGAGAGCACGGAATGGAGCGCCATTCGTGCCAGGAAATGGTCCTCAACTAGAAGAACGCGGATCTGTTTCATACACCAATCCATCGTATGACGTTTTGCTCCTGGGTGGCGGACTGACGCACGGCATTGAACGGAACCTGAATGGCGACCTCGGTTCCGGATTCCGGCAGCGGATGAATGCGGAAGACGCCGCCAAGCTTCCTGACACGCTCCTCCATAACAGCGATTCCAAAGTGCCCACGAGGTGATGAGGAGCGATGTAAAGGCGGAAATCCGCAGCCGTCATCGCGGATGGAGAGAGACAGCGCGTCGCTCGCGTACTTAACGTGAACCAGGATTTGGGTGGGGCCCGCGTGCCGAATGGCGTTGCTGACGGCTTCCTGACCGATACAGACCAGATGATGCACACAGCCGGGCGAGAGCGGAATTTCATCGCCCTCGACTTCGAGCGTTGTCTGCGTTTTTCCCTGAACGTGATTGGCCGCCAGCGAGCGGGCGAGAGCCTGGGAAAGGATGCTGGTCACCTCATCGGACTCGCGCAGGTCCCAGATAATCCGACGGGCCTCGGCCTGGCAATGGGCGACCATGCTGCGTGCAAGTTCACAGGATTCAGCAGCCGGCGTGGAATCGAGGCCGCTGTCGCGGAAGAGCTTCGCCGTTGCCTCCAGTTGCCAGGAAATGGCTGCGAAACCCGCCATCAGCGTGTCGTGGCACTCGCACGAGATGCGATTGCGCTCTTCCAGCACAATGCCAATGCGGCCCTTCATCAGGAGCATGCGGCGGCGGAAGATCTGCACCGGAAGGAGCATGCCAATGAAGAGCAGCGCGAGATAGAAGTACCAGGTCTCGTAAAAGGGCAGGCGCGATTCTGTTCGCTGCGCGGATGCGGCCGCCGCGGAGAGCGGCCTGGAGGCGGCGGTAACCGCTGTTGAGATCATCGCTGCCGATCGAGGGGCAACTGGAACCTCGGCGGTTGCTCGCGGCAGAATTCCCAGACACATGAGCAGCGCTATCGGGGCAAGGCGCCGGCGGAGGGAATCAACCCGTTGCCCAGAGAACCGGCGCTTGTGATGAAGGAGCGAAGTTCGAGCTTGAGGGATGAATGTCATCTGAGCGACTCAACGGGGATGGGTTTTTCCGGGCGAACGGTGAGCCAGCAAAGCGCGCTGATGATCGCTAGCACCGCCGCAACAGCAAAGGAGGCGCTCCAGCTATAGTGCTGAGCGATCCATGGGGTTAGAGAAGCGGTGGCCGCTCCGCCGATCTGTCCTCCCATGTTCACCAGGCTGGAGAAGACGCCCGTACTGGGTCCGGCGATATCCACTGAGACCGACCAGTAGGAACTTTGCGATATGTAGAGAGCGCCGGCCGCGGCAGCGAGAACGATTCCGGCGAGCGAGGCATTGTGGATTTGCGAGCCGAAAACCAGGAACAGAGCGGTTGCGACCTGTGCCGCGGTGGCAAGCCAGCAGCGACCCACCCTTAGGCCGAAGCGTTGCGTCAGTCTGTCGCTGAATACGCCGCCGGCCAGGCAGCAGACGGTCATCGACAGGAACGGGAGCATGGAATAATAGGCGCTCGCCTTCAGGTCCAGTTTGCGCACCTGAGCCATATAGAGGAAGAACCAACTGAAGAAGAACCACGCGATATAGCCAAAGCTGAAATAGCCGAGCATGAGCGCGGGCAGGTCTTTGCGGTGGAGAATCGCGCGCCAGGAGATTACCGGACCTGCTGCCTCAGCCGTGACGGGCTCGTAGGAAAGGCCATCGTGAATTTCCTGCAATTCTAACTTCGAAACCGCAGGATGCTCCTCGGGCGTGTCGCGGGAGGTCTGCCACCACACGGCGCAGACGGCGATGCCGGCGACGGCGCTGAACCAGAATGCGACGCGCCAATTGTAGGACACAATGAGCCAGGTGAGGAGCGGCGGCGTGAGTCCGCTGCCCGCGCCCACGCCCGCGAGAATAAGGCCATTGGTGATTCCACGTTCCTTGAGTGGCACCCAACGCGCGACAAACTGATTAGCGGCGGGATAGATGACGGATTCCCCGGCGCCGAGGACGAGCCGGATGCAGATGAGAAGCAGAATCGCCTGGGTAATGCCAACGGGCAGAAGCGCCGTCAGCGCGGTGGCTGCGCACCAGGACAGGACTCCCAGTGTAAGGACACGGCGCGGGCCAAACCGAGTCGCAAGCCACCCGGCGGGGACCTGAAAAGCTGCGTAACCGATCAGAAATGCACTGAATATCCAGCCCAGTTGCTGATTACTGATGCCGTATTCCTTGCTGATCTGCAGCCCGGTGATCGAGATATTCGTCCGGTCGAGAAAGGCGACGCCGCTGAGAACAAAGAGCCAAAAGGCTAAAAAATAACGAACGTGGGTGCGAGTCTCGCTGAACGCCAGGGTCGATTCGCTGCCATGTTCAAATTTGCGCAGGGGGACTGCGGGAGCCCCCTGGCTGGCGGTACCACGCGCAACGCCGGAGTCCCGGAGCATATCGTCCTCAACAACTTGGCGCAAGCTCGGACTCCTTGCATTCCCCTGGAGCAGTTATGGGCGCGGCCAACCTGGGCCTTAACAGAAACATACGCGGCATGAAAAATACGCGCGTGTAGGGTATCAGTTCCCGTGCATCTTCCGGTAGAGCCATTCTCCCTGCAAACCAATTCGGGGCACTCCTGATACAACGGTTCGAATGCGGGTCATTTAGGCTAATGGGCCTATGCATCGCTATGGCGAAGGGCTAATGACAGGCGTACCAGTCACATATCGAATCTGAAGGAGGAGCTCATCAAGCCGGGAGGGGCTATTCCTGGAGAGATTGCATCGGCGAGCCCGGCGCATTAACCTTAAACTCCCGTAGTGATCTGCACACTAGAACGGACGGTGATCTATGCCAGTTCAGCGCTTTTCCCGCTCCATCCGCGCGATCCCGGTGCTCGCGATTATGCTTGCGGCTTTATTGCTTCTTGGGGTCTCGCATGTTGTTCGCGCAGACAGTCCCATGACCGTTGCGGATTACTCCGCAAATCCCGCGGCCATGATCGACGCGTACCGGCACGTGGAAGTAGCGTCCGTGTCTGATGCAATGGAGCAGCTTCTCCACGAGCGGCGCTATATGTCGCATCACATGCAGGCTATTTTCCCGACAAAATTCGCAGGACCGGCGCTGACAGTGCTTTTGGTGAAGCAGGAAAATCATGATCCCCATGCTCTTGACGGCATGTTGAAGGCGATCGATACAGGCAAGCCGGGGTCAGTTTATGTAATGAAGGTGGAGGATGGGGCCGACATCGCCGGAATGGGCGGCCTGATGGGAACCGCTATGCTGTCGCGCGACTTTGTTGGCGCGGTGATTGACGGCGGTGTACGCGATATCCCTCAGCTTAAAAAGATCGGCTTTCCCGTGTACGCATTGGGGCCGGTGCCTTCGACTTCCGTGGGACACTATCGCTTTGCGTCCATGAACAGCACGATCACCTGCGATGGGGTGAAGGTGGCTCCGGGCGATATTATCACCGCAGACCAGGATGGCGTAGTGGTCGTGCCGCGGAAGGATGCGGCGTGGGTACTGGTCCTCGCGCAGAAGCTGGATAACAGCGAGCACTCCATGTATCCGTTCATTGAGAAGTATCAATCGATTGAAGAAGCGGTGAAGCAGTTTGGAAGGTTATAGGCG
>JBOGMA010000085.1:0-4345 GCA_050746465.1 Acidobacteriaceae bacterium | reverse complement strand
GCGTATATTGCTCGAAATTCCTGATCCCGTCAGGCCAAAACTTTCCTGCTAATGTGAAAACTTTCTATTGACATCATAATAGGGGATGGCCATAATTAGGCGCATTGAGAATCGGCTTGAAATCCTTCTGCTCCGTGCCGCCAACTTTACATGGAAAACATCCCCCAAAGGCGATAAGGGATGCTTCTCGGACAGCAACTCATCAATGACTGCAATACAGAAGTCGTTCAATTTCAGGTACGGCGTACTGTGGGATCAGGGCCCCTATCGGAAGGCCGTCACAACGCGGTCGGCCGAAAAGGTCGACTTCACGGTCGCGCAGTAAATTGCGGACATTACGCCCGCGACATCGGGACCATTTCGTTATGGGCATAGGGTCATCAGGAAATGCAAAATTCGGATGATTCATTAAATTAAGTTCGATCTTTATTGAAAAGGGTGAAGAACACATGAATCGGAGGGAATTTGTAGGCACCATGGTTGGCGCAGCTGCCGCAGCTAAACTCGGCGGCGTGGGCGGCATCTATGGTCTCGCTGAGGAATCCACGGCAGCAACCAGACCGCAGGGGGCGTGGATCGATAACGGCATTATCGACGCTGGCGGCTCACATGAGCCCTATCTCTTTGTTGTGCGCCGCGGGGGCGAATCTCTCAATGCGCGCCACATCTATGAAAAGGAGCAGAGCGAAGAGCTCATTCGACTGCTCTACAGCCAGGGAGTAGAGGTCTTTCACACTCATTTATATAAGGGCTTCGGCATGGCTGCCGAAATGCCCGAGATGCAGGATACCGTTCGCACTGCCGCCATCGCTCATCGGTACGGCATGAAGATCGACACATACGTACAGTGGGACACCATGATGTACGAAACTTTTTTCGCAGAAGAGCCTCGGGCCCAGCAGTGGATCCAGCGCGATGTCGTGGGCAAACCGATCCTTTTGATGTACGGATATCAGCAATCCTTCCGGTATCGCCCCTGTTTTTCCAATCAGGAGTACCTCAATTACTTGAAGAAAATTTTGCGCTTTGCTGTCGAGGAGGTGAAAACCGATTTCATCCACTTCGATAACTTTTCGTTGAATCCGGAACCAGATTCATGCCACTGCGATGCCTGCAAGATGGGATTCCGTAATCATCTCCGGAAGAGATACTCCGCGGAACAGCTTAAAGAGCGCTTCGGATTCGTCAATGTTGACTATGTCAATCCGCCGCTCTGGAACCGCCAAAATCCTCCTGAAAAGCTCAATATTATCTACGATCCGGGCTTTCAGGAGTGGATAGATTATCGCTGTCAGATGATGACTGATGCTCTGGAGCAGATGGCTACTGAGATCAGGTCTCTTAATCCCAATGTAGTCGTGGAGATTAATCCTGGCGGAATAGACGGTAATAATTCTCCCTGGATCACTGGAGTTGACCATTCCAGGCTTCTCAAGCACACTGAGGCCTTTTGGGACGAGGCGAGGAACCTGCCTGAATATTTTGCCGATAACAGAATGGTGTCCGGCATTCGGACTTATAAGTTAGCGAGAACTTATAAAAATGTTGTTTTCAACTATACAGATACCAGCGAGGCTGCCATCGGAGAATGTCTGGCGTTCAACCAAACTATCGGGTTCGCCGGCGAGAGTCCCTTGACCGAGGAGATGCTTAAATTCATCTCCTTTTACAGGAAAAACCGAGATTGTTATGTCGGTACCCAGGATGTAGCGTCGGTTGCAGTGCTCCGCTCCTACCCGTCAATGACCTATCACCATTCCCGCGCAGGTCTGAGTGCTATTCTCGTCGAACAGACTCTTATACAGGCACGCATTCCTTTTCATATGATTTTTGACGAGCATCTTACGACGCTTTCCCCTTCCGCGCGCAAAGTACTGATCCTGCCGGATTCGGAATGCCTTTCAGATAGTCAGATCGCTTCAATTCGAAATTTCGTGGAAGCTGGTGGGGGCCTTATCGTTACCGAACAAGCGGGCCTCTATGACCAATGGCGCCGTCACCGGCCTACGCCGGGCCTCAAAGGGCTCGTCGATGATCAGGTTCGCGGCTCATCTTATGAGGAGAGCGTGAAGCAGGCGGCGGTCGCTATGGGCGTTCCCTCGCGGAAGGAAGTTGGCCGCGGCCGCGTCTATTACATTCCAGGCTTGGAGTTCGATGGTCCTCTCCCGCCTGCCGAGCCGTACTTCACCCTCGATAACGTCTACTGGAAACGGCCGAAGAACTGGAAGCAACTGGTCGACGGCGTTGCCTGGGCATCGCAGGGAGATATGCCGCTTACGGTTGATGGGCCGGATTACCTGGTGGCGAATCTGGTGGGACAGCCACATAGGAATCGTCGGTTAGTGCATTTAATTAACTACAACTTCAAAAATGTTCCTTCGATCCAAAATATCGAAATGAAGTGCGCGGTTCCGAATGGGAGACCAGTGACATCGGTTCGGGCTTACTCTACGGAATCGGAAGCACCCACCAGTGTCCCGTTTCAAATCAGGGATCGCATGGTTGTAGCAACGATTCCTCATATCAACACGTATTGCATGGTTGAGATCAGCTGATCGAGCGACCATGTCAGCGTGTTTTGACGACCTGAATGCGCAGGTTTCGTTTGGCAAGCTTGGGCTATCGCCTCTTTCGACCCTCGCCTGCGATCTCGCTTTCAGCAACCTGCTCGTGCGCCGGCATCGGCGTTCGAGCACTGAAATGCTATGGTTGGCGTGACCAATCTGGCGCGAAGCAATGGAGTCCAAGCCGCAATTCGCGAGGATTTTGATGTTCCGTTTCATCTCTCGCTCCTATCTTTTCGCATCGTCCTGCCTCCTTGCCGCGTTCGTTGCCGTCATTCCCGCACGCGCCCCCGCACACGCCCAGGTTCGGCTCGAGTACGCGCCGCCCACCACCACATCATCGCTGTTGCCTCCTAACTCCCACGCCTCCGAGCCGGGACTGCTGTTTTATCTCTCCGGAGACAAGAGCTTAACCGCCGATTATGCGCATGGCGGCAACCCCGTGCCGAACTATGCCAAGGACGTCAAGATCATGCCGGGCGGCGCAAAGGGCGACTATATTCAATGTGGCAACAACCAGTTGCTCTCCTACTGGGCGCCCGGAAACATCTATTCGCAGCGCGGCACGCTCTCTTTCTTCTGGCGCGCGCGCGAGCCGCTCGACGAGACGGCCTTTCCTGTTTTCCGCGTAGGGTATGCCGATCATTCAAGCTGGGACATGGTATGGCTTCGCATCGACTGGAACGGTCACGGCTTTGATGCCTTTGTGACTGACGTCAATCTTGGTCGCACGCGCGTGCACGTGACGTTGCCCGAGATCCCCAAGCCCGACCAGTGGATTCACCTTGCTCTCGCCTGGGATGAGACGAGTGGCATCCGTTTCTATATCAATGGCAAGCTGATGGCCACCAAAGAGGCCACCGGACTCTTTGATACGGCTCTCGACCAGTTTGGCCCGCACTCACGGATCATTGGCCCGACCGGTGTCGAAAGCTCGTACAACTATGACCGCGGCGGTGACATCGACGAACTGCGCATTTATGACCGCATGCTCTCGGATGCGAATATCGCTGGTCTCACCAGGAACGAAATCCCGCGGAACATTCCGGCAATCGACCGCAAAGTGGCGGTAGGCGCGGTACCGGCGGAGCCTGCGGCACCCATTGTGCCGGCCGTAGGTCGCTTTGACTCGGGCTCAGGCCATGCGACAGATTGGCAGCAGGAGTGGGACCTGAAGTACGGCTGGAACCGGCCTGGTGATGACCCGGTGCTGCTCAACGGGGAATACACGACCGTCAGAAAAGTCGAAGTTCACGACGTGTATGATCTCGACCGGTGGTGGTGGAAGGCGACGGACGGCATTCGCGAGACCACCTGGCCCGGCGTATACAACCGCTCCCGCCTTATTGGCCGCGACGACTATTTTGAGCTTCCGGACTGGGATTGCTACTCGCTCTCGGGCAAGACCGTTACGTTCGATATGCCCAACGAGCCCTGGAACCACCTGGAAATCCAGGGTGGTGCGTGGGGCGCATGGACGCTGCTCTATCACGATAGAGAAAAAGCTTCCGATGAGGCAAAGCTGCTCTTTAATCGACCGAAGGGCCAGGAAGCCACTTTCCACGATCTTGCAAAGCCAGTGACTGGCCAACGGATCCGCTTCACCAACGTGGAGCAGGAGCAGCCGCTCGGCGAGGTGTCCGCGTACTACGTGCATCCCGGCATGGAACCTACGGGAATTGACAAGCTCACATATAAATTGACCGCCAATGTTGATCCCGGCGATAATCCCTCAACTGTACCCCTGCTCAAATATATCGAGGGCCGGTTTCCGCCCGACG
>JBOGMA010000084.1:0-3403 GCA_050746465.1 Acidobacteriaceae bacterium | reverse complement strand
AGCCACGCGAGAGCTTTGAGTCCGCGATTTCTCCTAAACGGCGGCCGGCCGACCCTCATTCCACCGTAACCGACTTCGCCAGGTTCCTCGGTTGGTCCACATCGCACCCCCGCCGGACCGCGAAGTGATAAGCCAGCAGTTGCAGCGGAATCACGTCCAGCACCGGCAGCAGCAACTCCGGCGCCGACGGCACATACAGCACATGGTCCACAAGCTGGCCAATCTCCTCATCGTCGTCATTGGCCACCGCAATCACCTTGCCCGACCGCGCTGTGACCTCCTGGATATTCGACAGCGTCTTCTCATATCGCAGCCGAGAATCGCGGTTTGACTCATCCTTCGTCGCCAGCACCACCACTGGCAGCGTCTCGTCAATCAGCGCATTCGGCCCATGCTTCATCTCCCCCGCCGGATATCCCTCCGCGTGGATATAGGAAATTTCCTTCAGCTTCAGCGCACCCTCCAGCGCAATCGGATAGTGAACCCCCCGACCCAGGTACAAAAAATCCCGCGCCGTCGAATACGTCTTCGCAAGCTCCTCGCAAACGGGATCCGCCGTCCGCAGAATCTCCTGCACCTTGCCCGGAAGCAAACTCAACCCCTGGAGCAATACCTTGCTCTCGTCTTCCGAAATCGTTCCCCGCACCTGTGCCAGGTGCACCGCAAACAGGAAAATCGCCACCAGTTGCGCCGTGAACGCCTTCGTCGATGCCACCCCGATCTCCGGCCCGGCGTGCGTGTAGATGGCCCCATGCGCCTCACGCGCAATCATCGCGCCGACCACATTGCAGATGGCGATCGTCTTCGCGCCTTTCGCAATCATTTCGCGCTGCGCCGCAATCGTGTCCGCCGTCTCGCCGCTCTGCGTAATCAGCAGCCCAATCGCCGTGGGATCGGCAATCGGGTCGCGGTACCGGTACTCGCTCGCGTAGTCCACCTCCACCGGAACCCGCGCCAGCCGCTCAATCATGAACTTGCCCACAATCGCCGCGTGCCAACTCGTCCCGCACGCCGCAATGTTGATCCGCCCCGCCCGGCGAAATTCCTCTTCGGAAATCTTCATCTCGCTCAGGAAAACTTTCCCGGTGTCCAGCGAAATCCTACCCAGCGTCGTGTCCCGAATCGCTCGCGGCTGCTCAAAAATCTCCTTGAGCATGAAATGTTTATAGCCGCCCTTCTCCGCCTGAATCGGGTCCCACATAATCCGCTGCACCGGGCGCTCAAGTCGGTTCCCGTCCAGGTCCGTGAGTTCCACACCGCCGCGCGTCAGCACCGCTACGTCGCCATCCTCCAGGAAGTACAGGTCCCGCGTGTGATGCAGAATCCCCGGCACATCTGAAGCCACAAAATACTCACCCTCACCCAGTCCCACCACCACCGGAGGCCCGCTCCGCGCCACCACAATCTTGTCCGGCTCATCCGCGAGCAAAACGCACAGCGCGTACGCGCCTTGCAGCCGCTTCGCAGCGCTCCGGACCGCCCGCTCCAATGGAGCCGGCAATCCCTCCTCGGCCGCAGCGCCAGCGAGAAAATCCTCCACAAGATGCGCAATGACTTCTGTGTCTGTTTCGGTTACAAATTTGTGTCCCGCGGTGCCCAGCTCGCGCTTTAGCGCCAGATAGTTCTCCACGATGCCGTTGTGCACCACCACCACGCGCCCTGTGCAGTCACGGTGCGGATGCGCATTTTCCTCGGTAGGCCGTCCGTGCGTCGCCCAACGCGTGTGGCCAATTCCATACGTGCCATTCAGCGGATTCTGGCGGATCGCTTCTTCCAGATTCTTCAGCTTGCCGGCAGCGCGCCGCAGCGTAAACCCATCGCCATTGCCGCCCACCGCAATGCCCGCCGAGTCATATCCGCGATACTCCAGCCGCCGCAGCCCCTCCACAATCAGAGGAACAACTTCCTTGCCGCCTACATAGCCGACGATTCCGCACATACTTCGCCCTCCCCGCAGCTATGAGACTGGTAGCACAGCGGAGCTATTGGCCATCTTCAAGATGAAACCGGAATTCTTCAATTACAGGATTGGTAAGCACTTCGCGCGCAATGCGCTCCACTTCCGCATGGGCCGCGGCCTTGTCCAGACCATCGTCCAGGCGCAGCACAAAATACTTCCCCTGACGCACGTCCTCAACGCCACGGTACTGCATCTTCTTCAGCGCGTTGTGGATCGCCTGCCCCTGCGGGTCAAGCACCGTCTGCTTCGGCGTGACATACACATAAGCCTTCATTTTGCCTGATTATAAATCGAGCGCCAGGATCGCAGCCGCAGCCCGCTCAAATCCGCTGCAAAGAAAAGGAGCGGCCGCCAGAAACCAGCAACCGCTCCAGATCAGCGCTCAAAATTTACGAAGCCTTGCGCTCGCGAACATCCTCTCCCGACATGTATCCCGGGTAGGTGCGATGGACCTCCCCAAACACGTCTACGCGCCCGCCACTCTCCGTGCCTGTCTCCATCTCTAACGGAGCCGACTCATACCGAATCCTCCCGTGATTTCGCTCCATTTGTCGCTCGGCCGCCTCCGCCCTCGATCCCGCTTTCACCGTCACCACAGCGCCGCCGTTCTGCAGTTCTCGCGCTAACCGGCGAGCGTGATCCGCCGGAATCCCCATCCCCGCAAATGAGTTTTCAAATGACGAGCTCGAGTAAGGATGAGAGGACGCCTGGCTCTCACGGTTCGAGTCAAGCTGGCTGGGAATGTCCCTGGGCAAATAGCCAGGAACTTCGCTCCCGGTGATCGGCCCCGGACGGCTCGCCCCTGTGAACGGCGTACCTCCCCACAAACTGAACGGGTTCGAGGCGACCCCGTCGGAAGTTTCCCCCGTGAGATGCAGCCCCTGATTCTCTTCTTGACTGAGCGGCAAATCACCGCCGCTTTCATTTTTCCGCGGTGTCTTCGCATCCGGAGCGGAAGCCCGGCTGTGAAACGCCGCTCCAATCTCGCTCAACCCGAACCCGTCGTCCATCAACTCGCGAATCGCCTGATTCGCATCCTCGGCTTTCGCAAAATATCCCGCCACCACCTCGTTCTCGCTTCGCATATTCAATTACCCCACGGCTTACGCCTGAAGTCGGCGTCCGGCAATCGCCGCTTACGCCGCTCCTATCTACGATGGCCCGCACCGCTCAGGCGATCACCGCCAAAATCGCGGAAAATGAACTGAAAAAGCCGACCCGGCACAAAATGGTTGCTCCAGCCCCGCCGTCGCTTCCTATATACTCAGGTCAGAACCGATCCGGAGAGATGGCCGAGTGGCTGAAGGCGGCGGTTTGCTAAACCGTTATAGGGTCAAAAGCTCTATCGGGGGTTCGAATCCCCCTCTCTCCGCCAGCACCTTAGAATCAACAAAATACAAGATTTTTTCCTGAAGCATTGTACGAATTTCCGCAATCGCCGAC
>JBOGMA010000083.1:0-6824 GCA_050746465.1 Acidobacteriaceae bacterium | reverse complement strand
AGCAAGTCCGCCATCGCCGTCTGTTGCCCTGGCGAAGGCGGATCGTTCTTCTTCACCGGCTTCGCCAGCGCCGACTCAATCTCCGCCAGCTTCGCCTTCTGCCAAGCCGCCGTCGCCTGCACAATCTGTATCTCAATCGGACTCGACGTCAGCACCAGCCCGCTCTGCGGAGGCATAACCGCTCGTCTTGCCGTCAAATCCGCAACCCGGCGGGTCGTCACCACAACCTGATACCTGCCCGGTTCGTCAAACCTCACCCACTCGTTCAGGTCCATCGGAATGACTTCCGGCTTCGCGGAAAGACGAACATCAGAGGACAAATAATCGCCGCCATATCCCATAAGGCTTTCAATATAGATTTTTAGGGGATCAGCCCAGCCGCCCTCAGGCGAAACCTTCACATCTTCAAACGTGAAGCCGGGACGCCGCTCCTCGCTACCCATTTCCACCTGATATCGTCCGTTCGACGGCCCGGTAAACACAAGCTCCAGCGGAATCCGCTCGCCGATCCGAAACGTTGTCTGCCCGTTTGCCGTTGTCAGCGTCAACTGGGGTCCAGAATCCTGTGCCATCGCTGGCACACACGCAGGCAGCATCATCACAACCGCCAAGCTGAACCCTGCCAGCACGCGCTTCATACTTCCAATAGACACCGTTTGAGCCCGACGCGGCGAACCTTTTTTTCTACACAAAATCAAAATTTCGCTGCGACTTCGACTCGCGACCATCGGGAGCGGCCGCAGAATTCTATTCAGAGAATGCGGCGAAGCCGCGTGCGCCTGGACGGCCAGTCCCGGCCAGTCCCAAGACAATTCCGCACCCCCACAGGTATAAACAAAAGCAGGCATGTCCGACCCATCACCTCCTGGCCGAGCCGGCGCCGCCGCCTTCCGCTCCCGCGATTTCCGACGCTACCAACTTGCCCGCGTCATGGTCATTATTGGAGCCGAGGCGCAGGCGCTCGCTGTCGCCTGGCAGATTTACCTCATCACACATCGCGCCATCGACCTCGGCTACTCAGGCCTGGCGCTGTTTCTACCGGGATTGCTTTTCATTCTTCCCTCCGGACACGTCGCCGACCGCTTCGACCGCCGACGCGTGATCCTTGTCTGCTATAGCGTTCAAGTCTTCTGCTCAGCAGCGCTCTTTTTCTTCGCCTTCCACCACATTCAGCACATTCTGCCCATTTATGCCGTGCTGTTTCTCGTCGGCTCGGGGCGTGCCTTCAGTGGGCCGGCCAGCGCCGCTCTCATCCCGCATCTCGTCCCCGAGGAGCATTTCGTGAACGCCGTTACCTGGGGCGCGACGATGTTCCAGATCGCTATCATTACCGGCCCGGCGCTCGGCGGAGTGCTTTTCACCCTTCCGCTCCACGACAGCATTGCCGGAGCGCCGATTGTTTATCTCTGCACGCTGGTGACTCTTGTCTGGTTCCTCGTCCTCGTTGGTTCGCTCTCCGTGCGGCCTGGGCGCATGGAACACCGCGCATTTTCGATGGATGTTATCCTCGCCGGGTTTCGCTATGTGCTGCGCACTCCGGTCCTGCTCGGCTCCATTTCCCTGGATTTGTTTGCGGTGCTGCTGGGCGGAGCGGTGGCGCTGATGCCCATCTTTGCAGAAGACATTCTCCATGCCGGAGCGCGGGGGCTGGGCATGTTGCGCGCCGCGCCTGCCGCCGGCGCGCTGGTTGTGTCGTTTTACCTTGCATGGAGGCCAATCCGACACCGTGCCGGGGTGTTGATGCTGGTTTGTGTCGCTATTTTCGGGGCCGCGACCATCCTGTTTGGGCTTTCGAAAAGCATGCTCTGGTCGATGCTGGCGTTGTTTGTTGTGGGAGCGTCGGACATGGTGAGCGTGGTGATTCGCTCCTCAATGCTGCAACTGGCCACCCCTCCGGAAATGCGGGGACGCGTCTCCGCCGTCAATTCCCTTTTCCTTGGCGGCTCCAACGAGCTGGGGGAATTTGAAAGCGGGTTGACCGCGCAATGGTGGGGAGCCGTCCGGGCCGTGGTTTATGGGGGGATCGGCTCCATGATGATTACGGGCATCTGGGGCGTTCTCTTCCCGAAGCTTCGCGGGGCGGATCAACTCACTTCGGAGGCCCTTCTAAACGCGGAGGCGCGTCAGGCAGCGCAGGAGGTTCGGCAGTTATGAGCTCTGCCGATTGGGAAATTATCCGGTCGGAATGACAAGGTTCGAATGACGGAACAGCAAAGCTGGATGCGCGTTAGGATTTCAGCTCCGCAGCAAAGATCAAGTCTTGCCGGCAACGCAGATTGACGCCAGCTTCAATGTCAGTAGGATCACCCGATATCCAATGGAGCCGAAGCTTTGGAGCTACTGTCATTGCGTGAATCTGCATTTCGGTTCGCGCCAGCAATTCGCCCACGCATTTTCTGGGGCCTGCGGAGAAAGGCAGACTCGCCAGCGGATGCCGGTGCGCAACCTGCTCGGGTGAGAATCGGTCAGGATCGAAGACTTCGGGACTCTCCCATAGTGAAGGATTGCGCTGAATGAGATAGGGGGAGATGTAGATTTCAGTCCCGGCCGGAACGAAATAGTCGCCCAGCAGATCATCGTTGATGGCCCTGCGGGTGAGCAGCCACCCTGGCGGGTAAAGGCGCATCGTTTCCTCGAGCGCCTGACGGGTTCGGGGAAAAGCAGCCAGTCCATCAAGGTCTTTGGGAAAAGCCTGGGACAGCTCCTGCGAGAGGCTTGCTTCCACAGCCGGGTGCTCCGAGAGCAGATACCAGAACCAGCTAAGCGTACTGGCAGTGGTTTCATGGCCGGCTACGACGAGCGTCATCATCTCGCTCAGCAATTGCCCGTCCGGCATGGCCGTCCCGGTGACCCGGTCGCGCGCCTCCATAAGCATTCCCAGGATATCGACGCTAATGCGTCCGGTTTGCCGCCTGTCTTCAATCACGTCCGAGACGACTTTTCTGAGGGATCGAAATTTCTGGGCGAATTCCAGGTCTCGTGTCGATTCGGTGGAGAGAGTCTCGAACTTGGGCGCGACGGCCCCATAGTCCTCGCCAAAAAGCGAGCGAAGCACCACCTCCAGTACCCAGAGGCTCGTCTCGCGAGTGATGTTGATAGGCTGATGCTCGGCTGCAAGGTTGGTCCATTTGGCGAGCAGAAGGTTGCTGCTGTTGACGAGGACGTCCCATAACCTGACGACGGCGTCTGGATGAAAAACGGGTTGAATCATTCTCCGCTGCTTCTTCCACAATTCACCCTCGCTGACCATAAGACCCCGGTCAAGCAGCAAGGCCACGCGCTTGTTGTCCCGACCTTTGCGGTAGTTCTGCCAATTTTCCCGCAGGACATGATCTACCAATCGCGGTTCGCTCACAACGTAGGCGTAAGCGCCGAAGAGGAACGCCCTGTAGACGCTCCCGAACTCAGCCATGTTCTGCATCAGCCAGCCGAGAAGCTGGCGAGAGGAATCATACTTTTCACCGGGGCCGGGCGGGACGAGTCCAGGCAGGGGCCTTGCGTCGATCGTCATGGCGGAGAATTCTCAACTTTCCAACGAATCACGTGTGAAACACCTGACCCTTGATTCGGGAAAATCAGGCTTACGGCGACCAATTGCGAGGCACCAGCAGCGCTTGAAAGCGGTGAGGGCGCGGCGACCAAAAACTCTACACCTATCCATGCTCAACTGGCAAAAATATCTCTCAAAACTTGCGTTGCTGGGTACCCTGGAATGCAATAGCTTCGGGATAGAATGATTCAGGAATTGCGATCGTCGCCCACTTCACCAGCCACCCGGTTTTCAGCAACCCGCTTCTTACCTTCTTATGAGAGCCTGGCAAAAAGTCGGAATCATCACTCTTATTGTCCTCATCGCCGTGGGGATTCGCGTGTTTTTCATCTATCGCGAGCGGCACGAGCCTGGTCCGCAGTCCCAGCAGACGGCCCAGTTGCAACTCACCCGCGACGAAACGGTGATCCCGCGCAAGATGTATATCGACAGCATAGCTTCTGCCAAGGCTCTCGATGGTAAGACTGTGTGGGTGCAGTCCGGCTACACGCTCGACTACTACCCTTATGCGCATCATCGCGTCGACTTCGACCACCCCGCGGGTGTTCTGCCCAGTGTTCAGGCGCTGCAGATTCAGGACATTATTACTGAAAAAGCTCCGGCCAAAATCGCCACACGGGTTCCCAAGGGAGACAAACAGGTCTTCGCCATTTTCGCCATGCCGAATGAGCCGGACAAGACATATGCCACCGCCATCGGCTACTTTCAGGGGACAGACTCGACCTTCTACTGCGACCAGATCTTCTACTACGACGACCCGCACCAGATGTACAGCTACTGGGGCCCGAAAATCTGGGCGGCAATTGACCAGCACCACCCCATCCCTGGCATGAACGAGCTGCAAACCTCGCTCGCGCTGGGCACGGTCCAGCAGTCTCAATCTTCAGAGGTTGGAAATCGCACGGTGGACTACATTGCCGGAAACCAGAAATGGTCCGTCACCTTCCAACACGACAAAGCCACCAGCATCAAACAGGACTGATCGCCAACACAGGATAAAAATTCAATCCGATCGTCCAGCAGAAGAATCTAAGGCCCAGGAGAAAGCGCTGTGTCTCTTACTCTCACTACCTCCTATCTTGAAGACGCGCGGGCGATCTTCCGTCACTATAAAAAACTCGCCGATGGAGCGGTTGCGCAGGTTGCTGACGCTGACCTCAACCGGACGCTTGATCCTGAGATGAATTCCATTGCGATTGTGATGAAGCACTTGGCTGGCAACATGGTGTCACGGTGGACTGACTTCCTCACCACAGACGGCGAAAAACCGGGCCGCAACCGCGACCGCGAATTTGAGAATGCGCCCGAGAGCCGCACCGAGTTGCTCGCGCTATGGGAACAGGGCTGGGAGCGCCTCTTTCACGCGCTGGATCCGTTGAGTGAGGCCGACCTCTCGCGAACGGTCACAATTCGCGGCGAGGCCCACTCCGTCACGCAGGCCATCAATCGGCAGGTCGCGCACATTAGCTATCATGTTGGACAAATTGTGCTGCTCGCCAAACATTTTCAATCGGCGAACTGGAAATCGCTCAGCGTGCCTCGCGGCCAGTCCCAGCAGTTCACTGAAAAGGTCCGTTCCGGCCAGGCCAGCCAGCGATAAACAAAAAGGACTTATCCCGCCCGCTAGCCCTATGCCCTTAGTGCTAATGCAGGCGTCTTACGAGGCAGGAATTTCCGTGCCATCCAGGCAAAAAATCCAGTCGAGGGACCGGGATTGACGACCGGAGTTGCGGCAACCGATCGCGCGCCGCGGTTCATTGCCGTTACTGCCTGCCGCACCTGCTCTCGTAACTGCTCCACCTCCAGCGCGCACTGGCGAATATAAGCCGAAGCGGTTATGCCGGCCTCCGCCGCGCGGGTCTTGATCAGCGCCCGCTCCGACGGAGCAAGCCGAATGGAGATGGCCACCTGCCGAGAGATCTCGATTGGCTGCGGTTTCACGATCGCCTCTGACGGGCTAATCGCTTCGGCCAGAACTTCTCGAAACGCGGGTTGCGGCTTTTCCTGCTTGCGAAGGGAAGTTTTTGCTGGCGTCTGTGCGCGGGCCACAGGATGAGTCTTTTGCTTTGATGTCTGGTTTTTTGGTTCCGGCGTTTTCGTGGTGGTGGTCTTTCCACGCTCACGGACGCGAGCGCCAGGGACAGCGACCGGCGAAGGCGGAACCGCTGCAGCGGCACTCTTCGCTCCGTTTGCCCGCTCCGGTTTCCAGCGATAGCGCCCGGACGCTAAAGCCTCTTCATCAGAAATTTCGCGAACGCCGGCCTTTGTCCCCGCTGCTGCGCGCGCCCCCGTCCATTCCTGAAATCGTCCCAGAACCGCATCAATATCTTCCACTGGTTGCGTCGCCATATCAACCCTCCACCCGCCCAGCATAGTGGCGACCTGAACTTGCAACAGAGAAAAACGCACAGTTCACGCAAAGCAAAGTTCAAATAGGAACATGGGAAACACGGCATCCCAATTTGGGACGCCTGCATTCGTCCGACTCGCTTTAGCCGGGCAAAGAATGGGCAGCGCTTGTGCGAATCACAGGTGATTGAAGCAGAGGGTCCTCAGCCGGTATTTCGCAGGCCTGCGGAAATCCCGTTGATCGTTGCGGCGATGGCGCGATTCAACTCGGGTGTGTCTTCGCCGGCGCGCTTGCGACGCAGCAACTCCACCTGAATCAGACTCATCGGGTCCACATACGGGTTACGCAGCCGGATGGACCGAGCCAGCACGGGATTTTGTTCCAGCAAGGCCCTTTGTCCGGTCACCGCCAGGACAGCCTGCAACGAGCGATTCATTTCATCTTTGAGCTTGGCGAATACCCGCTTGCGCATCGCTTCATCCGGAACCAATGCGGAATAAATCTCCGCGATGCCGAGGTCGGCCTTGGCCAGCGCCATTTCTACGTTGCGGATCAGGTCGATGAACAAGGGAAACTCCCGCATCATGGCCCGCAGAAGGTCGAGTCCGCCCGGCTTCTTTGCGTACTCCTCGAGCGCGTACCCCACTCCAAACCATCCCGGAGTAAGCAGACGGCTCTGTGTCCAGCCAAACACCCAGGGAATGGCGCGCAGACTGTCGAAGCTCATTCTGCCCCCGCGACGCGAAGGCCGCGAGCAGATCTTCGCGTTTTCGAGTTCCGCGACCGGGGTGGCCAGCTCGTAGTATTGCAGGACCTCCGGATCATCAATGATGTTGGCCCGGTAGAACTGGAACGAAGTATCGGAAAGCTCATCGAGGGCCACTTCCCATTCCGGCAACAGCACGCCTGTCTGGTGTCCGTGCG
>JBOGMA010000082.1:0-7784 GCA_050746465.1 Acidobacteriaceae bacterium | reverse complement strand
GTCTCGGACTCCTCCTCGACCGCATCCTCCTCTACCGCGTCGGGTTCGAGCTTGCGCTTCTCATTGAGAAGGCTGCCGACGACTTGCCCGACTTCTTCCAGAGACGTGCGGAGTTTGCCGAAAGCCGGGCCGTCGTCGCCATATTTTTCTTCGCAGAAGACCTGAAAGCCTTCCAGCATTTCTGTTGCGGCGTGGATGGAGGTGTCGAGATTGGTATAGAAAGACTTCGGCGTAGAGGCGAAAGATTTGTCGAACTCCTCGCCCGTAACCTTGCCGTCGTTGATGGCGAGTTCGCGGGCTTCGCGCTTGGTGTCGCTATCTTCCGCGTCCGCCTCGTAGCCGACGGCGCGCGACTCCTTATACTGATAGAAGTTGAGGCCGTCGCGGGTGATGGGCGCTTCGTGCAGGATGGCTGCGACGCGATTGGAAGCCCATTCGATGGGGACGGCGCGCATTCCGGCGTCGCCTTCGTCAATTTCAGGGTAAAGCGTATCCCAGAACTGCTCCTGGAGTTCCCGCATCAGCGTAAAGCAGGGGTGAACCAGCGCGATGCCCTCGCGCTTGACGTGAGCTTCGGTCAGCCAGGCGGCGAGTTGGAGATCTTTGCTCTTGGTGGCGAGAGCTTCGCCAGCCAGCTTGATGATTAAGGCAAAGTCGGCTTTTTTCGCCTGGCGCTGCCATGCGCCGGTGGGAATGCTTTCGTCGTCTTCGGTGCGCGCTTCCTTGATCTGGTCGTAGATGCGCTCATAGCGCAGGCTTACCCCTGACGGATTCTCTCCCGGGATCGGATTGAGCAGATCATCCCGTAGTGGCACGGTCGGCCGTCTCCCGCGTGTGATCGAAGCTCAGGTTCCGCACTTGCAGAAACGACTCTTCATCCTCTCCAAACAGCAGCGTCTTCTGCCCGCAAGGCACTTCTCCGTACTTTTCGTCCGTCTGCCAAACGGTGGAGCGGCCCAGACGAACCTCGTCGTCGGAATGCTTCCAGGAGAGCGGCGCGATGACGGGGAGCAAAACTTCTCCGAGATCCTGAAGGCGGAAGTCGGCGGTGGTGTGCAGGATGGCCGGGATCCAGAGCAGGTCGCGAAGTCTTTTGGGCGGCTCGGTTTCGATGGATTCAATGTATGCAAATGGAATCCAGGTATAGCTTCCGGCGATGAATGCTTCCAGATGCGCGCCGATGCGGGTATCGGAGTCACTCAATTCCGAAAATTTTGAGCCGTTCAATTCCCCAGGCGAAGATGGGCGCTCGGTTGCCATCGGCAATTTATCTTCGGCAAACATATCCTGCCGGGTCCGTTCTGCGTGCAGAGCGGAACGATAAAGCATGGCTCCGGCGGCAGTTTCGGCGCTACCGTCAGAAAGAACGTCAAGCTGCTTGGCTGCGCGGTCATACTCGCCGGCAAAGCAGAGCAATTCAAACAGAAAGGTGCGGCGCTTGGTGTCGAGCGGTTGCTTCTTCAGCTCGTCACCAAGCGCGTCTATTGCCGGCTTAAGCTGCCCGGCACGATATAGAGAAAGGGCATCCATGAGAGGCCGCGTTACGACTTCTTGTTGGTCTTTGTGTTGTACGTGATTGCGCCCGTGCTGGTCACGTTCCCCTTTTCGTCCTGTTTGAAATACTCCATCTTTATCTGGTTATAGGTGAATGAAATGGATACGCTCGGAATTTCGCTCGACCCGGAAATCTGAAGACTGGTGACAAAAATCTCCTCGAAGTCCAACTTGAGATATGGCTTGTCTTCCGCACCCGATTTCACAGCGGTCAATGTTCCCGTCGGCAGGTGGGTCCCGGCGCAAATCGCCTTGAAAAACTTTGGCGTCGCCTTATCAAAGTAGCCCATGACGGAAAAATCCGTCAGGTCGACCTTGCCCGCGCCCGACCCGCCGGTGCCCGCGACGGATGAGACATTGCTGGCTCCCCAGCTCCAGCTCATGAGCTGAATCTCATTTTTGTGGTTCTCAACTTCAGACTCGCCTTCAATTCCGCCGCTCAGTTTCAGAAAATAATCTACGGACATTCGTTAAACCCCTTTCTCGTTTCTCGATATGGTTGCCGGTCGTACCGAATGTTGAGCACGACCGGCAGATTTCAACAACAGTTACTTGCGGGCCGACGCCGGCAAATCAGCAACCAGACGAAGCGACACAGACAACTCGTCAAGTTGAAAGTGCGGCTTTAAAAATGCCACCGCGCGATACGCGCCCGGTTTGCCCGGGATCTCCGCCACCTGAATTGCGGCCTCGCGCAGAGGATGGCTGGCCTTGGCCGCCTGCGATGCATTGTCATCGGAGACGACATATTGGCTAATCCATTGGTTGAGGAATTTCTCGCAATCCTGGCGGGTCATGAAGCTTCCGATCTTGTCGCGCATCATGGCCTTGAGGTAATGCGCGAAGCGGCACATGGCAAGCATGTACGGCAACTGCGAAGCGAGCCGAGCGTTTGCGTTGGCGGCATCCTTGTCGTACAGCTTCGGCTTGTTGGCCGTCTGCACGCTGAAGAAAGCAGCGTAATCGGTTCCCTTGCAGTGAACCAGCGGCACGAGTCCCTGATCGGCGAGTTCCTTCTCGCGCCGGTCCGTGACGGCAACTTCGGTTGGGCATTTCAGCGCCACATCGCCTTCATCGGTGCGGAAGGTGTGGGCCGGCAGACCTTCGACCAGGCCTCCGCCCTCGACGCCGCGGATTGCGGCACACCAGCCGTATTTTGAGAAGGAGTTCGTGAGCCGAGCGCCGAGACCGAATGCCGCGTTGCCCCAGAGATATTTCGAGTGGTCGCTGCCATCGACTGCTTCCTCGTAATCGAAAGCTTCGACCTGCTTGGTGTCCCTGCCGTAGGGCAGACGCATCAGGATATGGGGCAGCGTAAGCGCCACATAACGCGAGTCATCCGACTGGCGGAACGACTTCCACTTGGCGTATTCGGTCGAATCGAAGATCTTTCCGATATCGCGCGGCGCGCCAAGCTGGGTGTAGCTGCTGAGATTGAGCAACTCGGAACTTGCGGCGGAAAGGAAGGGCGCATGGGCAGCCGAGGCGACCTGCGAAACGCGATCCAGCAACTCGATGTCTTCCGGCCCGCGGCCAAACTCGTAGTCGCCGACAAGCGCGGCAAACGGAGCGCCGCCGAAAACCCCAAACTCCTCTTCGTAAACCTTCTTGAACAATGCGCTCTGGTCGAATTCCGGGGCGCGCTGCAGGTCCTTCAGCAGGTCGCGCTTGGACACGTTCAGGACCTTGATCTTGAGCATGTCGTTGGTTTCCGACTGGTCGAGCAGGTACTTGATGCCCCGCCAGGTGGATTCCAGCTTCTGGAAGGCCGGGTAATGCAGGACCTCATTTAACTGCAGGGAAATGAGGCGATCAATCTGCGCGATGCGCGCCTGGATGGAGGCCTCGGCGTCGCGGGTCAGTGTCATGTGGCCTTCGAGTACCTGGGCCACGAATTCCTTGACCATATCGCGTCCGCGCTCAAGGGTAGCCGAGTCGCGGTTGAAACGGCCCTGCGCGACGATTTGATCGAGCAGGCCCTGTTCTGACGTCTGCTCTACTGATGCCTGGCTGGCGGCAACTTCTGATTTTGCAGCGCTCATTGCTCACCTCCGGTCTTGCCCAATTCAGCGCGAAGCTTTTCGCGCGATTCGGTATTGGAAACTGCCTCGAACAAAGCCTCGTCCAGCTTGTCGTTACCCTGCAGGCTGCCGCGAAGATCAGAAAGCCGGGTACGCAGGTCAAGGAGTTCCTTGAGGGGACCGACTTGTTTCGCCACATTCTCCGGCGAAAAATCGTCGAGGCTCTCAAACTTGAGGTTCACGCCGATCTGGCCGGCGTTGGGATCATCGCTGAGCTTGTTGGCGACCGAGAACGCGAGATGCGGCTGCATTCCCTTGAGCACGGTGTCAAAATTGTCGGGATTAATCTCGACGAATTTGCGGTCCTTGAGGGCCGCGAGCGGCTGCTCAGGTTGACCGGTCAGGTCCCCCAGAACACCCATGACAAAGGGCAATTCCTTCATTTCGATGGCGTCCCCTATCTCGACGTCATAGGTGATATGCACGCGTGGCGACCGCACGCGATCCAGTTTGTGCTGCGTACTCTCTCTAGCCATAGTTTTTTACCTCGAAGCTTGCGCGTGAGAACCTTCGCAATTTTAGTCAACGAAACCAGCGTTTCGCGTGGGGAGTTGCAAGAACTTTTTCTTCTGATATTTCCTGCCGAGACAAACACCGTGCGCACCTTCGCCGTTCGAGTGCGCAATTTCAGTTTTCTCTTGAGCGGAATTGATTATGAATGGCGGCTCAGGACGTGTCAAGCCTTTTAATCCCATCTCAATCGACCCCAAAGCACACCCGCGGATCACGCACTCGGCTCCGCGCTCAGCATGTATACTCAAACCCCGTGGGGAATTCCGGCATGCGTCAATTACAGCCTGTAGTGTGGTCCAAGGGCGTCTTTCTCTCTCCGCAGCACCTGCAGGCGCAGGACCGATTTTTCGAGGAGACGCTTCGATTTCTCTCCGGCGCGCTGACGTTTCGGAATTGGGGATTGTCGTCGCTCAGCGTGGACGCGGCCGGACTCAGCGAAGGCCAGATCGGCGTCACCCAGGCCTCCGGGGTGTTTCCCGACGGGCTGATGCTCGATGTGCCCGGCTGTGATGCGCTGCCGCGATCGCGCAACCTCGACGAGTGCTTTCATGACCAGCGCACGACCTGCATGTTCTACCTGGCGATTCCGCAGGACCGGCCGGGAGGAACGAACATCGGCCTCCAGCGTGGCGGCGTGAGCACGCGCTTCTATGCTGAGTTGCAGATGCTGCGCGATGAGAACAGCTCGGGGGTTGAGAAGCCTGTGTCATTGGCAAGGAAGAACTTGCAGATTCTGGCCGAGGGAGAGAACCTGGAAGGCTCGGTGCTGCTGCCGTTCGCTCAAGTGGAGAAGACCGAGGCGGGGAGCTATCGGCTGGATGCGAAGTACGTGCCTCCAATGCTGAACCTTAAGAGTAACGAGATGCTCTCGGGAATTCTGCGCGGGGAGATCGAAACCCTGGTTTCGCGAAGTAGCCAACTGGCGGGTTCGCGCCGCCAGCGCAATCAGTCGCTGGCCGATTTCAGCGCTTCCGATATTGCCAACTTCTGGCTCCTCTACACCATCAACTCGCACCTCCCGGTGCTGCGCCACATGCTGGAGACTGAGCAGGTGCATCCGGAGGCGCTGTTCGTGGAGATGCTTCGGCTGGCCGGAGCACTGACGACCTTCTCCACAAAGCTTGAGCCGCGCGACCTGCCCAAGTACGAGCACGAGCGACTGGGGCCGTGCTTCCTGGCTCTGGATGCGCTGATTACGGAACTGCTGGATACCGTGATCCCGAGCAACTTCGTTGCGCTGCCGCTGAAGCCGCTGCGTGACTCGATCTACGCGACGGCGATTGACAAGGACCAGTACTTCGAGAACTCGCGGGCGTATCTCGCGGTTTCGACCGACATGAAGGAAGCCGATCTGATCAGCCGCTTCCCTGTCCTGGCCAAGGCGTGCTCGGCGACGCATATCGAGCAGTTGATACGGCAGGCGCTTCCCGGGCTGAAGGTGACGCATGTTCCGGTGCCTCCGCGGGCGATTCCGGTGAAGTTGCGGTATCAGTACTTCTCGGTGGAGCGGAGCGGCCCGGTTTGGGAAGCGGTGATGCGGGCGCGGAATTTTGCGGTATACGCGCCGGGGGACATTCCGAATCCCGAAATGGAACTGATCTTTCTTTTTGCGAATCCGGATTGAGGACTGGCCGTCCAGGCGTTCCACTTCGCGGATCTAAGCTCGTGCTCGAATTCATAAAATGAGATCGACCGCTGTCGGCGGCACTCATTTGTGGTGCAGCGCGAATATGACTACCAGCACGATCACCAGCAGCACGAATACGTTCACCACCAGGATGAGCGGTAGGTACTTTTGTAACTTGCTCGGTTCGGGGACCGGCACGGCTGCGGGTGCAGCGGGCGGAGCGGGAGCCTGCGGGAAGGCGAATGCCGGTGGTGCGTAGCTTGGCATCGCGGGTGGAGCGGCGGCGGCTCCGGCATGTGGCATTTGCGGCATTTGCGGAACTCGCGGCGCCGCCGGGACGGATGGAACCGTCGGGATCGAAGGAAATGCTGGCGGAGGAGCAGCGCCAGCAGCGGGCCGGGGCGGCATCTGCATGGGAACGCCGGGAGCAGGTGGAGTTGCGCCGGAGTTCTGAAGGTCGCGCAGGGCTGATCCGGAAATGACGCGGGTAAATTCGCCGGGACCGCTGGATGGTGGCGGTGCAGCCGGGACCTGAGGCGTGATGGGCATCGGCGGCGGCGCGGCTTGCGTGGCCGGCTCTTCGGAGAGAGTTCGCAGAAGCTGCGTGAACCCTCCGGCTGCTGGACTCGCGGCAGGAGCGGGACTGGACGGCATGAGCGGCGGCGGTTCCGTTGCTTTCGGCGTGCCATCCTGGTTCAATGCCTGGAGCAGTTGAGTAAATCCACCCTGGGCCGGAGGCTCGGCTGGCCGCGAGGGCTGCGAGAACTGGAAGCTCGGCGGCGCGGGCTCGGGCTTGAGCGACTGCAACGGGTCCGATTGCGAAGGCTGGGCGGGCGTGCTCAGACTGGAAAACATCTGGGTGAAGGAGCCGGGCTGTGAAGCGGGAGCCGCAGGCGGGGCCGCCGTGGGTTGCGGGGTAGGCGCGGCTTGTTGCTTTGGCTCAGAGCTTAGAGTTGAGAACATCTGAGTGAACGACCCTGGCTGCGACGACGGTGGCGCTGGAGCCGGAGCCGCCGCGGACTGAGGCGCTGGAGCCGGAGCCGCTGCGGGCTGAGGCGCGGGTGCGGCTTGCTGCTTTGGCTCGGAGCTCAGGGTTGAGAACATCTGGGTGAAGGAACCGGGCTGTGATTGCGCGGAGGCCGGCGCTGGTGGCGCGGCTGTCGGGGCAGGTGCGCTGGAAGGCGCGGGTGACTGATTGCCTGCCTGCATCGTCTGGAACATTTTGGTAAATTCGCCGGGGCCCGAAGATGGTGCGGGAGCAACATCTGCCGCAGGTGCAGCGGGTTCGGGCGTGGGTTTCGGTTTTGCTTCTGGAGGCGCGGACAGGGTGCTGAACATCTGCGTGAAGCTGCCGGGAGAACTGGATGGAGGCGTGGGCGCCTGGGACGCCGCGCTCGACGCTGACGGGGGTGGCTGGGTCGATTTGTCGAAGGCCACTTGTTTGAAGACTCCGGCCAGATCCGCGCCTTGCTTTGCGGGGGGCGCGGGCGGAGTATGCGTAGAAGTTGCGGGCGCGGAAGGCATATTGCTCAGCGTCTTCAGCATTTGCGTAAATTCGCCGGGGGCTGACGTCGCGGGAGTGACTTGAACTGCGGGTGATGCTGGCTGTGCGGGCGGCGCAGGAGCAGCGGGATGGACTTCGTCGTTCGGCGGAGCAACCGAGCCTTTCATCAGAGACTTCAGGAGATCGTCCTCGTCTTCGGGGGCACGCGGGGATGAAATCGTTCCAAAGACTCCCGTTGCGCTTGAGGGGTTCGTTGACGCGCCGGCACTCTGGCGGGAAAGGTCGTTGTCATCGAACGGGCGTTTGGGAGAGTCCATCTGGCGACACCATGCTCCTCATAATCTGGTTGATTTCTGGTAACTCAGACTACATCGCATTTGCTTGACAGTAAAGTACAAGCAGCCTACGATCACACACGTCCAGCAGGATTCAATTCAGGCATAAATTCAGGCTGACGCGGCGCTCAGTCTTCGCGTCTGTGCCGGCGTGCAAGCCATTCATAAAC
>JBOGMA010000081.1:0-8197 GCA_050746465.1 Acidobacteriaceae bacterium | reverse complement strand
CTCGAATTCCGTGGAGAACTCCAGAAACACGCCGCGTGGGAGCGGCTACTGCAAATTCAATGGCCCTGCTTGCCTGCTCCACCGTGTTCATCGTTCCGGTAACCATCTCATCAATCCGGCGAATCTGGACATTGGCTTTCTCCAGTACAGAGTCCAGAGTCTCATTCACATTATTTGCCTGATGACGGACTTTCTGGCTGACTTCGGAAAACTCGCTGGTCGCCGTTTTCAGTTTCGGCCCTATGTCGTCCAGCAGTGTCTGCGCTGATGCGAGCACCGGTAACGCCTTCACCTTCACTTCATCCGCAAGCGCTTCCATCTTCTTCATCATCTTGCGAAGCATGATAGCCATCCCCGCCAGGCAGCAGACCAGCAGGAGAAGGGTGAAGGCCGTGACAGCCGTAAAAATGACAAGAACGAGATAGTAGTCGCTTGGCGGTGAAGTTTGCATGGCCACCCCCGCGTGGCGTGTGTAGATTACGATTGTGCCGTTGATGGTTCCCCGGTTGTGCCGGTTGCGCTCTGGCGATATGCCTCTTTGCCGGCGTCCACAGCGGCAGAAGCACTGCCGGAGGTCTGTCGATAGGCTTCTTTGCCAGCTTCGACAGCGGAAGATACCTTGCCTGTCTGCTCATTCACATAGCGGCGGCCGCGGTCCACATAGTCTTCCCACTGCGCACGCCCCTTGTCCATGTAGTCCCTGCTGCGGGATGCGTACTGGTTTACCTGGTCGGCGGCTTCCCGTGAGCGCTGACGAATATATTCCGTACCTTCACGCGCTCCGCTCACAATATCATCACGTGTTTCCCTGCCTGCTTTGGGAGCAAACAATACACCCAGCAGCGCTCCCGCGCCCAATCCGGCAAGAAACCAACTGAATCCCCCTGAGTTCTGTTCGTCTGCCATAAGATCTTCTCCTTAGCGAAATTCCAAGTGGTACCAGACAGGATACTCCACGACAACACAGCATTCGCAAGCCCGGTTTTACGTTCTTAGTCTCGTAGATGCCATCGGTGGCCGATTTGCTGCCACTTGAGGGGCCTAGAGGGGCCGAGGTCCTACTTCTGCTGGGGGCGCGGCCATTTTGCTTCAACAACGGTGGAAATACCGCCGCGCGGACGAAAATCGCCGGTGACATGCGCCCATATCGGGTCACAGGCCTTCACCACGTCCTGCAGGATCTGGTTGACGACATTTTCCTGAAAAATTCCAAGATTGCGGTAGCTGAAAAGATACTCTTTCCACGATTTCAGTTCCAGGCAGCGTTCGCTCGGCATATAACGCAATTTGATGATCCCGAAATCCGGCAGCCCGGTCTTGGGGCACACCGAAGTAAATTCGGGATCGTCGATCAAAATTTCGTATGCGGGAAACTGGTTCGGCCATGTTTCAATGGCCGGAAATTCGAAGTCGAGCCCCGCTTTGGCGTGCTCGTCGGTATAACGTGAGGCGTTTGACATGCCTTTATTTCATCACAGTATGAAAAATTTTGAGGCGAACGATCACGTTGCTGAGTCTTATATACTTAGTAACGTTCACCTTTGGTTCACGACGGTTCACTTGCAGATAACGACGAGTCATTTGTAATTGACGAACCCTCCACCTTCGGTTCATTTTCACGGCGAATTACGGACCCCACGACCTCGGATGGCAACAGCGAAGCGCAAATCAAGATCGGGCTGGATATGGCTTGCCGTCATCGTGGCGCTGGTCATCATCTTTTATTTTGTGCGCGCGGCCACCCGTTCCAGGGTTCCGGTTCGAGTCGCTACAGTACAGCGCAGCGAGTTGAAAAGCACAATCCCCACCAACGGCAAGGTAGAGCCGCAAGTGAATTTCGAGGCACACGCGCCCTACCCCGGCCTGGTCAAAGCGCTTTATGTCCATGAAGGCGAAAAAGTTCCCAACGGAAAGCTGCTGCTTACGATGGACGACGCCGGCGCTCGCGCTCGATTGGCGACGGCGCTGGCAGGACTGAAGGGCGCGCAAGCAAGTTATAACGCCCTGCTGCAGGGCGGAACCCAGCAGCAGCGGCTCTCGCTTCACGCGGAAATGTCCAAGGCGGAAATTGACCGCGACCAAGCTCAGTCTGACCTGCAGGCGCTGAAAAAATTGCAGATGACGGGAGCGGCATCCGCCAGCGAGGTGGCTTCGGCGCAGCAGCAGTTGGACGCGGCCAACGCCTCTTTGAACAATCTTCAGCAAAGAACGACCCACAGCTATAGTCCCGACGATCTCAGCCACGCAAAAGCCGCTTTGGCGGATGCGCAAGCCGGCTACGCAGCGGCAAAGCAGACGTTGGACGAGGCGAATATTCGCGCTCCTTTCGCCGGAACGGTTTATCGCATTCCTGTGTCTCAAACCGAATACGTGCAGCAGGGCGATCTGCTGCTGCAACTAGCTGACCTTTCCAAGATGCAGGTGCGCGCTTATTTTGATGAACCGGAGATTGGGAAGCTGCGAGTGGGGCAGCCGGTGACCATCCAGTGGGATGCGCAGCCGGGAAAGACCTGGCACGGTCACATTGCGCGGGTACCCTCGACAATCGTGACTTACACCACCCGCAACGTTGGCGAGGTTCTCGTCACAATTGGTGATGCGCACGGCGACCTGCTGCCAAACACAAATGTACGCGTCACTGCCCTGGTCGCAAATGAGCCGAATGCGCTGAATATTCCGCGGGAGGCGCTACATACCGAAAACGGCCAGTCTTACGTTTACCTGGTGCGGGGCGGCAAGTTGCGTCGCACTCCCATTGAGGTTGGCAACATTAATCTGACGCAGGTACAGGTCTTGAGCGGTCTGACCGAGGGCCAGGTGGTCGCGCTGGGCAGCACCAATGGACAACCGATCGGCGATCGCGTTCCGATTACTGAGGCAAAGTAAATCAGTCGAGATGAAGAAAACAGCCATACTCGTGATCCTTCTGTTGGGGACCGCATTTTTTTTCGAAACAGCCTTCGCGGCGACGCGCAGCGGTGTTGACGCAGCCTCCGCGGCTTTTCGTCGCGGCCATGCCGATGAGGCGTTGCGAGCGATCGACGGAGAACTACAACGCGACATGGGCAATGCTGCCGCATGGAACCTGCAATGCCGCGTATACCTGGCGCAAGGCCGCACCGATGCCGCAATCGACTCCTGCCGTCGCGCCGTGCAGCTTACGCCGGCAAACAGCCAATTTCATGTTTGGCTGGCGCGAGCTTACGGGGCGAAGGCAAGCGCGTCCAGCATCCTTGTGGCTTACAAGACAGCAAAGCTGGTCCGCGCCGAGTTTGAAACAGCCGTGAAGCTTGATGGAAAGAACCGCGACGCGCTGGCGGACCTCGGCCAATACTATGTGGAGGCTCCAAAACTCCTGGGCGGAGGCTGCGACAAGGCCCAGCGCATCGCCCAGCAACTCACCGCACTGGACCCCGTACGCGCTGACCAGTTGCGCGCCCACATTGCCGAGTCGAAGAAGGACTATTCCAGCGCCGAGCAGGACCTGCGGGCTGAGATCGCATCGTCCCAGTCTCCGGAAGCAATTGCGCAGGCGTGGATGGACCTGGGCAGCTTCTACCGCCGACGCGCCCGCTGGACCGAGATGCTGGCCGCGCTGAGGAAGGGCGCCGCGACGGACACCGTTCATGGTCCCGCGCTGGTGGACGGCGCATCCACGCTGATCCAGGCCAAACGCGAGACCGCGTTGGCGGCGCAATGGCTCCGCGAGTATCTCCAGGGGAATGCACTGAGCGAGACCGCTCCTGCTTTTCTGGTCCATGCCCAACTCGGAGATCTTTTGAAAAAACAGGGCGATACTTCCGCTGCCGATCGGGAATTTGCGGCCGCGCGCGCGCTCAGCGCCGACTATGTTGAAGCTGCGGGAGTCAACACCGGGGATTGATGACAGGAAAGCATTGGAAGTTTCGAATCTGCTGTTGGCTTACGATGGCCACAGGCGGCGCGCTGCTCGGAACGTCGCTGGCAAGCGCCCAGATATCGCTGTCCTCAACCGCGGCTCTAGCGCTGCAGAACAGTACGCAGGTCCGAATCGCCGCGGCTGACGTGCAACGCGCCCAAGCGAGCGTTTCCGAGGCCAAAGACGCCTATGTTCCCAACTTTGTACTCGGCTCAGGCGTGGGGTATACCTACGGTTTTCCGGTCGGCCAGCCTTCGATCTTTAATGTCGGTTCCCAGTCGCTGCTCTACTCGTTTTCGCAGCCCAGCTACGTTCGTGCCGCCCGCGCCGCACTCAAATCGGCGCAATTGAATCTGAAGGACAAGCAGGACCAGATCATGCTCGACTGCGCTCTAGCCTATGTCCAACTCGATATTGATGTTCGTGAACTCTCCGCACTCAACGAGGAAAAAGGCGCGGCCGAGCGGCTCATCAATATCGAACATCAGCGTCTGGTAGCGGGCGTCGCCAGCCGGATGGACTACACAAAGGCCCAGATCACTTCTGCCCAGGTGGATTTGAAGCGGTTGCACCTTCAGGATGATGCGGCCCAGCAGCGCGAAAAATTACAGCACCTCACCGGCCTGCCCGCCGCGAGCTTTATTCCCGAAACGAAAAGCATTCCGCCCGCACCGGAGTTCGCAAGCGACAACGACCTTGCAGATCAGGCGATTGCGTCCAACAAGGGAATCCAAGCCGCATTCGCCAATGCCAAGTCAAAGCTGGAGGTTTCCTGGGGCGACGCCAGACAGAATTTTCGACCGCAGTTTGGATTCGGCATCGAATACAACCGCTACGCCGAATTCAACAATTACCAGGAGTACTATCGACGGTTTCAGCACAACAACATTGACATTGGCGTGCAAATTACAATTCCTCTTTTCGACGCCAGGAGCCGCGCCAAGGCTCGTGCGTCAGCGGCCGATGCTCAGCACGCCGAGATTGAAGCCGAGCAGGCGAAGAATGAGGCCAGCGAGCAGGTGAACACCCTCCAACACAGCCTTGATGAATTGAAGGCCCAGCAGCGCTTTGCCCAACTCAACAGTGAACTCGCACAGGAGCAGTTGGAAACCGTTCAGTCGGAATTGAAGAATGGGACCGGCTCGCCGAACGCCGCACCCGTTAGTCCCAGAGATGAAGAACTGGCGATCATCCAGGCCCAGGAGCGCCGCCAGGACGCCCTCAATGCCGATCTTTCCGTCATGCGGGCGAAGCTCAGCCTGATGCGCGCCATCGGAACCATTCAGGGCTGGGTACATTCCTCTTCGCACTAAAAATCAAGGCGATAGGGCCAGCAATAATGCAAGCCTTCCGCCCTTTTGAATGATAAAATTAGGTGCTATACACCATGCCGCTTAAAACGCTATTCCTAAATCCCCCCTCGTTCGAGAATTTTGATGGTGGCGCAAGTTCGCGCTGGCCCGCTACCCGCGAGATCGAGTCGTACTGGTATCCAGTATGGCTGGCTTATCCCGCGGGAATGCTTGAGGGGTCTCGGCTTCTGGACGCGCCTCCGCATCATGTTTCTGCTGAAGAGACGATTGAGATTGCCAAAGGTTATGAGTTTCTGGTGCTCTTCACCAGCACCATTGGCTGGACCGGCGACCATAAAATGGTCGAAGCGATGAAGCGAGCCAATCCCTCGCTGCGCATTGCCTTCGTCGGCCCGCCGGTGACGACCTCGCCTGATCGCGCGCTGAACGAATGCGAAGCCATTGATTTTGTATGCCGCCGCGAGTTCGATTTTTCCGTGGTCGAGTTTGCGAAGGGCAAGCCGCTGAATGAAATTCTCGGGATCAGCTATCGCGATTCCAATGGCAAGGTCGTCCACAATCCCGACCGCCCACAGGTGGACAATCTTGACGCTCTGCCCTGGGTTACCGACATTTACGCCCGCGACATGGACGTCACCCGATATAACGTCCCGTTCCTGCTGCACCCTTATGTTTCGCTGTATTCGACACGCGGGTGCCCGGCGCAGTGCACCTTCTGTCTGTGGCCGCAGACGCTCAGTGGACATGCCTGGCGCAAGCGCTCCGCCGATGACGTGGCCGCGGAAATGGCGCATGCGAAGAAGCTCTTTCCTCATGTGAAGGAATTCTTTTTTGACGACGATACCTTCAACATCCAGAAGGCGCGTACGGTCGAGCTATGCTCAAAGCTCAAGCCTCTGGCGCTTACCTGGTCCTGCACCTCACGCGTGACGACCGATCGCGAGACACTGAAAGCCATGCGCGAAGCCGGATGCCGCCTGCTCATTGTTGGCTATGAATCCGGCGATCCACAGATTCTGAAGAACATCAAAAAAGGCGCCACGATCGAGCGCGCGCGTGAATTCACCCGCGACTGCCACGACCTCGGACTCACGATTCACGGCGACTTCATTCTCGGGCTTCCAGGCGAGACGAAGGAATCCATCCGCAAGACCATCAACTTTGCCAAGGCGCTGGATGTAGAAACGATTCAGGTTTCCATCGCTCACGCGTATCCGGGAACCGAGTTCTACGAATACGCCCGCGAAAACGGGTTTATCGTAAACAGCGCCATGGCTGATGATGGCGGACATCAACTCGCACATGTCGAGTACCCTGGACTCCCCAAAGAGTACGTCCTCGAAATGGTGCATCGCTTCTACGACGAATACTACTTCCGGCCCAAAGCCGCATGGCGTGTGGTGAGCAAGGCCATCGTCAATCGCGACCTCAAGCGCCTCTATGTCGAGTCCAAATCCTTCCTCAAGCTGCGCGCCCAACGTAAAAAGGTAGTGAAGCAGGCCAAATCGCGACCGCCAAGCGCCGATTCAGGTGCGCCGGCCAGTGTCGAGGTTGAGCGAAGTGTTTTTTAAGGCAGACGGCCGGCTGGATTGCTGGCCGTTTTGCTGTAACCCCGTCCCATCCATGCACTGGGCCGCGCAGATCCCATGACCCAATCCACAATGACACTGAAGCGATGGATGGTGCTGGGCATCGTCGCGGTTACCGCTCCGCTCGGCGATACGCTGCTTAGCCTTGGGATGGCCCATGTTGGTCCGGTTTCGGTGCATCATCTCGGGACGCTGTTCCATGCCTTCGCGGAGCCGCAGGTCCTCATCGGGATTGTCCTGCTGATAGGCTTCTTTTCCTCTTATCTCGCTTCCCTTTCCTGGGCTGATCTCACCTTCGTCCTGCCCGCCACTTCTATCGGCAACGTCATTGTGGCCCTGCTCGCGCGCTTCTGGAAACACGAACACATTTCCCCAATGCGCTGGGTAGGCATCGTGCTCATTACCGCTGCGGTCGGATTCGTAGCGCGCGGACCCTCCTACACGGAAATTCCCAAACCGCACGACCCTGTTGAGGCCTCAGCTCAATGATCGTCCATTATCCTCACGACCCCGGCATTGAGGCCGCAATGATCGCGGTCATCGTCATCTCCGCAACTGTGGGAGACGTTTTGATTGCGGCCTCTATGCGCGCCATTGGAGACCTGGACAAGATCAGGGCTGAGCGGGGGCTGGGCGGAGCGATTGCCGCCGTCATTGGCAGCCCGCGCTTCCTGCTCGGCGTTGTCATGATGACGCTGAGCTTCTTCTCGCTTCTTTTCGCGCTCAGCCGCGCCAATCTCAGCCTGATCGCACCGGCATCGGCATCACTCGCTTTTGTAACCAACGCCATCGCAGCCAAAATCTTCCTGCACGAAAACGTGGATCGCCGCCGCTGGATCGCCGCCGCCCTGGTCTGCGCGGGCGTGGCGTTCATGGCGCTGTAAATTCCGCTTCAAAAAACCTGGAACCGCCCCTCTCGCCGAAGCGTATGATGTTGCGCGTGCATCGCGGAGGTGCGCCATGAACAGAGTGTCGGCTTTGAGGATCGTCCTGGGGATCGTAGGGGTGCTTTTCGTAGCCCTGATCTACCCACTCGTTGCCTTTATGCAGAAGGAGCCCGCCCTGGCGATGATGCTGAGCCTCTATGTCACACTGGGCATTTTTCTGCTGCTCGCGATCCAGAACCCTTCGCACCATCGAAGCCTGATCGCTTTCACGGCATGGTCCAGCTTTGCCCACGCAGGCGTGATGGGGTTTCAGGCATGGCGCGGACTGATCGAACGAGGAGAGTTGATCGGAGTGGCAGTCCTTGTCGCCATCGGAATTGTATTGCTCGCACTAGGCCCGGCACGGCAGGCCGCAGGCAAGCCCGTCCGGGTATAAAGTTTGAACCGAACCGAACCGAGCGCATAACTGCTCTAAAATAAAGCTAATGCGTCTCTCTGCCAGTCTGCTGC
>JBOGMA010000080.1:0-1809 GCA_050746465.1 Acidobacteriaceae bacterium | reverse complement strand
ATGCTGCGCTGGGTGAAGATCGAGGACGTGGGCGATACCAACTTCCTGCTTGAGCAGCAGGTGGATAAGTTCCGCTTCCGTCAGGAGAACGAGCGCGTGATTGCTGAAGGAGGGCGCCCGGCCATTGGCCGTCCGCTACTGCTCGGCATTACGAAGGCGTCGCTCTCGACCGAAAGCTTCATCTCGGCGGCGAGCTTCCAGGAGACGACCCGCGTGTTGACCGAAGCCTCAATCAACGGGGCCATCGACAACCTGCGCGGCCTGAAGGAGAACGTGATCGTCGGACGGCTGATTCCCGCCGGAACGGGCATGGAGTACTACCGCAACGTCCAGCTCTCACCGGAGCTTGAGGAAGCGGCCCAGCGCGTTCAGCAGGAGGTGCAGACCGCCTACGAAGAAGCCGAGCGCGAACTGGAACTCATGCGGCAGGAAGGCGAGGCCGAGGAAATGGCGGCGAGCGAGTAGGAACTGGCCGTCCAGTCAAACGCGCCTCCTTTGGCGCAACCTAAAATGCCCCACGGAGACGCAGGGCGCAGACTAGTGACAAACCCCACCATTTTTGGTGGGGTTTGTTATTTTGGGTGTGGGTTTCAGCTTTCTGAGAAGGGAGATGAGCAGTGCAATCGACGGAGTTGATGGAGGCAGCTGGACTGAAGCCTAGAGCCTATCTTGTACGTTGTCGGCGAGGAGACAAACTTGCGGGGACCTGACGCGATGCATCGATTCAAAGCTGAAGATTTGAATGTTGAGATTCATGCGGATCCTAAGTCCGCGAGCGAAGCCGCCGCGAATGACGCGGCGCGGACACTGGCTCGCCTTGGCGAAATGGAGGATGAGATCGGTGTCGTCTTCGCCACGGGCGCCTCGCAGATGAGCACTCTTGAAGCCCTTACTTCGATGCCGGCGTTGCCGTGGAACAAGGTAGGGGGATTTCATCTTGATGAGTATGTCGGTTTGCCGGTCGAGCATCCGGCATCGTTTCGGGGCTACCTGCGACGCTACCTGACGAGCAAAGTGGCGATGCGGGAGTTCTATGAGATCGATGGCACGGCGGCGAATGTCGAGGAGGTAGGTGAGCAATATGCCGCAAGGCTGCGGGTGGTGAATCCGCGGCTGTGTCTTCTGGGCGTGGGGGAGAATGGGCATTTGGCATTCAATGACCCGGCTGAGGCGGATTTTGAGGATGTGTTGGATGTGAAGATCGTCCGGTTGGACGCGGCATGCCGGCAACAGCAGGTGTCGGAGGGATGGTTTGGGTCTCTCGATGAGGTTCCGCAGCGAGCCATCACGGTAACGATTCCAGCGTTGTTCCGGGTTCCCAGGCTGATTCTCACGGTTGTGGGTCCGCGGAAAGCGCAGGCCGTGAAAGATATGCTTCGAGGGCCAATCTCGACGAGTTGCCCCGCGTCGATTCTGCGTCAGCATTCGGATGCTACGGTTTATCTGGATCGGGAGGCTGCGGCGTATGTTTTGGCTTAAGCTTTCTGATCGAGTGAATTGCCAACGGAGTAAAACCAGCGTACGCCATACACGCTGTGCTTCTGCTGGCCGTCGGGAGCTTCGTTGCGCGAACAGAAAAGCAGGTTCTTCGACTGCGACGCGCAAAAGCGCGCGTCTCCGCTCAGGATGACATCAAGAGGGATGTGCGGGATCGGCGCGGTTATTGCGTTTCTGCCAAATCCCTGTCACGGACACCGATCAGGTAGAGCAATCCGTCGAGGCCAAGGTGGGTTAGGGAGTGTTCGGCGCTATGGCGGACCAGGGGTTTGGCCCGGAAGGCGATGCCCATTCCGGCGAGGTTGAGCATGG
>JBOGMA010000079.1:0-5199 GCA_050746465.1 Acidobacteriaceae bacterium | reverse complement strand
GGGCCTCAATGCAAGATGATCACTCGGTGCTGATTATTGATGACGATCCAGTTCATCTGCAGATTTATGGCTGGATTCTGAAAAGCGCTGGATTTTTGCCTTTCCCAGCGCTGGCCCGCAACGAGGGCGTGGACATGCCGGCAAACCAGAAAATTGATGTGGTAGTGCTGGATTACAGGCTCACCGGAGGGCTGAAGGCGGCCGATGCCGCGAAGCTCGTCAATCAGGCATATCCGGATGCCCCAATCATCCTGCTGTCAGACCTGTTCGGGATTCCCGATGATATTGCGCCTTATGTGAAAGCCTTTGTTCGCAAAGGGGAGCCGGAAAAGCTGATCTTGACGGTGAAGAAATACGCAAATCTGCCCGTAAAATAGAAAAATCGGATTCAATCAAAACGACTTGGAAACCGACGTGCAACGCGATGTTGAGATGCGCGCATCCAAGCAACCTATGTGTTGTGTCCTATTTGCGGGGCTCTGAAGTATCCACGCATTAAGCTATTGGAGCAGAAGAAAGAAGTGAGTCTGCCGGGGGATGTGCGGTTCAGCGCTTGTGTTATGAGAGTTTTTGGTTTATTGCTCCTGACGCTGATTGTTCTTCCCGGTGCGGCCGCACCGGCACGTCACCCCCAGCAATTGAAGTCACTCTCCCTGGAACTACTTGAAAATATAAAAGTCGCGACCGACTCAACGCAGCCGAACGAAACCCGGCTCGCGTGGGCGGACCTCTATGAGATGACTCGGACTCCCGCGGATCTAACCGTGGACAAAACGCAAAATGCGGTGGGAATACGGAGGAGGCTGTACGACAACCTCGCGTGGCGCCGATGAGGTCCCGAAACCGCAGAAGAGCAAGCGATTCCCCAGCCCGGGCCACGCTGGTGCGGCTGAGCTGTGCGGTAATGGGGATTCTTTTCATCACCATTACTCTCCAGGCACAGCCCCTCTCCGAGTACGACGTGGAGGCCGCGTACCTCTATAATTTCGGCAAATTCGTGCGTTGGCCGGCCAATAGCGCAAATGAGATGTCGAGCTTTGACATCTGCATTCTGGGACAGGATCCCTTCGGCGGCACACTGGACAAGCTGATTGCCAACGAAAAGGTCGATGGAAAACCGATTCGCAAGCGTGTAATTAACCGCACAGCCGAAGCCGCAGGCTGCGCGATCGTTTATATCTCGGATTCTGAAGCGGGGAATCTGCGGAGGATTGTCTCAGCGCTCAGCGCTCGGGGAGCACTGCTGGTCAGCGGCCTGCCCAATTTTCTGAGCGAAGGTGGGATGATCCGGTTCGATGTTGCTGGAAACCGGGTGAGATTTTCGGTCAATCTCGATCCTGCGACCAACTGCCATCTTGTCTTTAGTTCGCAACTGCTGAAGGTCGCAGAAGACGTGGTGGGAAAGCCACAGAACCGGGCGGTGCGCTGATGTTCAAAGCCAACACCATCTCCGCAAAACTGACCCGCATGAATCTGCTGGTCACGGGCCTTGCTCTGCTGCTGGCCTGCCTGGCATTTCTAGCCTATGACTTCTACTCCTATCGGGCGAATTTGATCCAGAACCTGTTTGCGGCAGCGCAGATTGCGGGGACGAACAGCGTAACGGCGCTGATGTTCGATGACCCGCAGGCAGCGGAAACTACATTGAGCGGGTTGAGGAACTCGCCGGACGTACTCTCGGCGGCCATCGTCGATCCGAACGGTCATGTGTTTGCCGAATACCGGCAACAGAACGTGAAGCAGGGGCTCGTGCCTCTCTCTATGAAACCGCACGCCATTCGAGAGGAATGGACCCACGGCAGCGAAGTCCTTGTAGCATATCGAATCGAATTCTCGGGCAGTACCGAGGGAACGGTTTACATCCTGGCCCGATTCCATGAACTAGGGCGGCGGCTCCGGCAGTACGGATTGATCGTGCTGTTGATATTTTTCCTCAGCACGGGGGCAGCGGCATTGGCGACAACGGTGTCTCGGCGATTGGTAGCTCAGCCCATAATCGCATTGGCGGACATGGCTCGCGTCATCTCGCGCGAGAAGGACTTTTCGCTTCGCGCAGTTAAGACGGCGAACGAAGATGAAATCGCCACTTTGGTTGAGGCATTCAACGAGATGCTTCAGGAAATCCAGGTTCGCGATAAAGCCCTGTTAGAAGCACGCGAAAGCCTGGAAAAACGCGTTCAAGAGCGGACAGCCGAGTTGCGGGCTGCCAACAAAGAGTTGGAGGCGTTCTCCTACTCGGTGGCCCATGACCTGCGTGGCCCGTTGGATGTAGTCAGCGGCATGAGCTATGTGATTCAAAATACCTTCCAGGACAAACTGGGCCCGGAGGGTGCCGAGATGCTGGATATTGTCCAGCGGTCGTCGAAGAGCATGGCTGGATTGATCGATGACTTGCTCAACCTGGCCCGCGCGACCACGGTTGGGCTGGAGAGAAGGCCGATCGATCTTACAGCGATGGCGCAATCAGTAGCCGAGGATCTTGTGATCGCCAACCCCGAACGCCGGGTGCAGTTTACCTTCGCTGAAGGCGCGGTTGTGAACGCCGATCAGGGGCTGATGAGTGTCGTGATGGATAACCTGATTCGGAACGCCTGGAAATACACATCCCGGCATGTGCGCGCTTCGATTGAGTTTGCCTGGACAGTGCAGGGCGGCAGGAGAGTTTTCTTTGTGCGAGATGACGGCGCGGGTTTCGATCCGCAGAGAGCAGCAAAGCTCTTTCAGCCGTTCCAGCGGCTGCATTCTTCGAGCGATTTTCCAGGAACGGGGATCGGGCTGGCCACGGTGCAGCGAATCATAGCCCGCCATGGCGGCAGAATTTGGGCCGATGGGCAAATTGAGCACGGCGCCACCTTCTATTTCACGGTGTAGCGCAGCCGCCGCAGAACCTCAACCCGTTCCTTCAGAGATGTTCCTTCGCTTCAAGCACTCGTTTTACAGCCTCCTCTGGCGTTGCCGCGACGGCGGAAAGGTGTCCCATTTTGCGGCCCTTTCTGGGCGTGTGCTTCTCGTAAAGATGAAGGCGTACGCCCGGAACGGCGAGAGCCTTGTCGAAGCGGGGCACGCGCGGCTGCCCATTTTCCTCCAGCCAGAGATCGCCCAGCAGATTCGCGATTGCCGCGGGTCGAATGACCTTTGTATCGCCTAATGGGAGATTACAGACAGCGCGCACCGCCTGCTCAAATTGGCTGGTAACGCAGGCTCGCTCGCTGGCATGGTAGCTGTTGTGCGGTCGCGGGGCGAGCTCATTGACGAGCAAGTCGCCTGATTTCGTCACGAACATTTCTACTGCGAGCAGCCCTTCAAGCTGCATGGAGTCGGCGATGGCACAGGCGATACTTTGCGCTTTGGATTCCAGTGCGGGCTCAACTGACGACGGCAGCACGCTCCAGGCGAGGATTTGATCCTCATGGTGGTTCAAAGCGCTGGCGAAGCTTTTGGTTTCGCCCCGGGGAGAGCGGGCCACCATCACGGAAATTTCCTTCTCGAGGTCGATCGCTTTTTCGGCGACGCACGGTCGTTCGCCGAGCAAGCTCCATGCCTCAGTGGGAGTGGTGAACTCGCCAAAGCCCAGCTTGACCTGGCTGCGGCCGTCATAGCCTCCATGTGCGCTTTTCACGAAGAGACGCGGTCCGATTTCCTGGGCAGCAAGGGCCAGGTCGGCTTCGGACTCAATGGGGCGATATTCGCCAAGTGGGAAGCCTTGATTGTGCAACCAGTCTTTCTGAAGCACGCGGTCCTGAATGATTCGCAGGATGGACGAGCCGGGACGCACGGGGGCAAATCTGGCGGCGGCGTCCAGGCAGTCGAGCGACACTTGCTCAATTTCGAGCGTCACGACATCAGACCCTCGGGCGAGATCGGCTGCAGCCCGAGCGTCGTTCCAATTTCCTTGAAAACAGGCATCCACGACGAAGCGCGCAGGGCACGAGGGATCGGGATCCATGACCTGAATGCGATAACCGAAGCCCCGCGCGGCCATAGCGACCATACGGCCGAGCTGGCCTCCGCCGAGAATTCCAATGGTAGAACCGGGAAAAATGACAGAGGGTGCCGCGGCAGTCACTGAGGCAACTCCTGTGCGAGCACCTCATCGCGGCGCTCGCCTCGCCAGGCACGAAGCTTTTCGCGGAGATCGGGATCAGTCGCGGCCAGGATTTCGGCGGCGAACAGCGCTGCGTTAGCCGCTCCGGGTTTGCCGATGGCGAGAGTACCGACCGGTACTCCTTTGGGCATCTGCACGATGGAAAGCAAGGAATCGACGCCGTTGAGCATGGTCGCGGGAACCGGCACGCCGAGCACGGGGACGAGGGTTTTGGCAGCAAGCATTCCGGGCAGGTGCGCGGCGCCGCCGGCTCCGGCAATGATGACGCGCAGGCCCCGGGACTCGGCTTGTTCAGCGTACTTGAAAAGCCAGTCGGGGGTGCGGTGGGCAGACACCACGCGGGCCTCATACGGGATACCGAAAAAGCGGAGAGTCTCGATGGCCGGCGCGAGAACCTCGTAGTCACTCTTACTGCCCATGACCACGCCGACAAGGATTGGTTGCGGCGAGGAGGCTCTTTTGTTGCTGGTCGCGGTTTCGATTCCGCGCTGCGGGGCTTGCTTCATGGGGTGATTATAGTTGGACGATTATGAATTGTTTCGTCGGAACAAAAAAGCCTCCGCCCGAGCGGAGGCTTTTGCGGAACGACCACACTATTGCAACGTGATGCCGCCCTTGGTTGCTTTTTCGTTCTTCTTCTCTTCGTTCGCCTTGCGGGTATTCATGGCCTTCTGGAGCCATTGATCCACCAGCGCCATGTCAGCCTTGCGCGCAGCATCATCGCCGCATTCAAGGTCGGCCTTGCGGCGATAGGTCAACTGGAGATACGTCATCGCGTCATCGTAATTCGGACGTATTTCGATGGCCTTCTTGAGATACTGAATGCCCTCATTGACCAGATCTGTATTCTCCTGTTGGAGCGTCTGGCAAGTCTTCTTCGGCATCTTCGGATTGCCCTGGCCGTCGTCGTCGAGTCCGACTTCCTTGAGAGCTTTCACCGCATTGCGGTATGCGAGGCGCCAATCGATACTGCCAATGGTATAGGCGGCTTCCGCATCCTGCGGATCAATCTGAAGCACCTTTTCCTGCCATTGCTTGGCCTTGTCGTATTGGTCGATGTTGAAGTAGATGCTGGCAATGCCCTTCATGCTGTT
>JBOGMA010000078.1:0-4867 GCA_050746465.1 Acidobacteriaceae bacterium | reverse complement strand
AGCGCGAGCGTGAATCCGTCGTAGCCCTTTGCGCCGACGGTCTGGATGGTGGTGGCGACGACGCGCGACTCTTTTGCCAACGTTTCGTTCAATTGATGGACGCCTTGCACCATGGGGTCTTTGCTGTTCGCGTCGGCGACTTCTCCTTCGCGAATGACGTTGTCGATGAAGATGAGGCTGCCGGGGCGGGCCAGCTTGAGAGCCCACTGGAAATAGTTGGCGTTGTTTTCCTTGTCGGCATCGATAAATATAAATTCAAAGGACGCGAGACCTTCGGCGGCAAGCTCGGGCAGGGTGTCGAGCGCCGGGCCTTCGCGCAGTTCCACGATATCCGACAGACCGGCGTAGGCGATGTTGCCGCGCGATACTTCGGCGTGCTTTGGATCGGCTTCGAGGGTGACGAGGCGTCCGTCGCCGGGCAGCGCGCGGGCTAGCCAGATGGTGCTATAGGCTCCAAGGGTTCCAATTTCGAGAATGTTGCGGGCGTTCACGCTGCGGGCCAGCAGGTGCAGCAGCTTGCCCTGGCTGGGTGTCACTGCGATCTGCGGGAGGTCGGCTTCATTGGCGCTTTGACGGGCGTGGTCGAGCGCGGGATCCGGTGGAATGAGCTGGCTGTCCATGTAGTCGTCAACTTCAGTCCACCGCTTCTGGATTTCGTCAGGGATGTTCATTCGCGATCTCGTCAGTTCCCTTTCATCGTAAACTAGGGTTGAGGGAGCTATGCCTGAAATCGAGCGCAGGAAAACAGTTACGGTCAACGTGGGTGGTGTGCGTGTGGGGTCGGACGCCCCGGTTGTGGTGCAGTCGATGACCAACACCGATACAGCGGACGTGGCGAGCACGATAGAGCAGGTTGCGGCGCTGGCGGCGGCCGGGTCGGAACTGGTGCGCGTTACGGTGAACAACGAACACGCTGCACAGGCTGTTCCCCACGTTGCGGAAGGGCTGGCCAAGCGCGGCGTGAGCGTGCCCATTATTGGAGACTTCCATTACAACGGGCATCTGCTGCTGACAAAGTATCCCGAGTGCGCGCGGGCGCTGGCAAAGTACAGGATCAACCCGGGCAACTGCTCGATTGGCCGCAAGGACGACGATAATTTTCGCGCGATGATTGAAGTCGCGGTGAAAAACCAGAAGCCGGTTCGCATTGGCGTGAATTGGGGGTCGCTGGACCAGGCTCTGCTGACGCGGTTGATGGATGAGAACTCGAAGCTGTCTGAACCGCGCGATGCTCGCGACGTGATGATGGAGGCGATGTGCCGGTCGGCGCTGGATTCGGCGGCGGCGGCGGAGCACTACGGGCTGCGGCATGACCAGATCATCATCAGCGGGAAGGTAAGCGGCGTGCGCGATTTGATCGACGTGTACGAGATGCTGGCGGTGCGGTGCGATTATCCGCTGCACCTGGGGCTGACGGAAGCCGGAATGGGGATGAAAGGGATTGTGGCTTCGACGGCGGGGCTGGCTCCGCTGCTGCTCAAGGGCATTGGCGATACGATTCGCGTGTCGCTGACACCGAAGCCGGGCGGTGACCGCACGGAAGAAGTGTTGACCGGGCAGCAGATTCTGCAGTCGCTTGGGATTCGCAGCTTTACTCCGCAGGTGACGGCGTGCCCCGGATGCGGGCGCACGACCAGCACCTACTTCCAGGAACTGGCGCAGCAGATTCAGACTTATTTGCGCGACTCGATGCCGGCATGGAGGGTGATTTATCCCGGCGTGGAAGAGATGAAACTCGCGGTAATGGGCTGCGTGGTGAACGGGCCGGGCGAGTCGAAACACGCGAACATCGGGATTTCCCTGCCAGGAACGTTTGAGGAGCCGAAGGCTCCGGTATATGTGGATGGGCGGCTGATGACTACGCTGCGCGGCGATACCATTGTTGCGGATTTCAAGAAGATTCTGGATGAGTATGTGAAGACTCATTATGGGTCGGCGGAGAAGGCGAAGGAGTTGGTGGGCGCATAGGAGTTTCCATGTGTATTCCAAGCATGCGGACTACTGCGATTTACTGTTTGCTTTCATTGGCAGGTCGCAACCACCTTACAATTTGGTTCGGGAAGAATTTTGGGATGCTATTTTGGCTTGTCCCAATGGCTGTCATTGGGTTCATGTTGATCGTGAAACCCATGGGAACAGCTCGTTGGTTTCTTAAGCGTTGGGAGCCGATTGCGCTATCGGAGGGATACACAACGCTGTTAGCGAGGGGCATCGGCCTGATATTTATCTTGACTGCATTTGTAATCCTGAGTGGATTATGAAGAGGAGTAAATATCAGACCGCCTCGATTCCCCGCGGCTTCAGTCTTAAGTTTATTCAATCGGTTTCAGCAGGATTAATCGACCGGGATTGATTTAGCTATTTTTGAAAGTGGGGCACATGGTAAACGACATTCGTGTGGGCGTGATTGGTTTTGGGCTGGCGGGGCGGATTTTTCATGCCGCTGTGGTTGCTGAGACTCCGGGGCTGGAGCTGGCTTGTATTGTGCAGCGGCGCGGGGATGAGGCGGCGAAGGCGTATCCCGGCGTGCGCATTGCGCGGTCGATTGAGGAAATGCTGGAGGACCGCTCGATTCATCTGGTAGTGGTCGGGACTCCCAGCTACGCGCATTTTGAGCATGGGATGCAGTGTCTGCGCGCGGGGCGGAACGTGATGATCGATAAGCCGTTCGCGCTGACATCTGAGGAAGCGACGGGGCTGATCGATGAAGCGCGCAAGCAGGGCGTGCTGCTGACGGCCTACCAGAATCGGCGTTGGGATGGGAATCACTTGACGCTAAAGGAGGTACTGGCGTCGGGACGTCTGGGTCGAGTGGTTTCATATGAGTCGCACTTCGACCGCTTTCGCGAGCAGCCGCGGCTGGATGTGTGGCGCGAGAGCGGCGGCCCGGGCGGCGGCGCGCTGTTCGATCTGGGATCGCATTTGATTGACCAGGTGACGGCGCTGTTTGGGAATCCGAGGAGTTTGTGGGCGGATGTTCGAATTGATCGCGAGAACGGCGCGGTGGACGATGCGTTTGACATTCTGATGAAGTTCGACGGCATCACCGCTCGGCTGCACGCGACTACCGTTGCGGCGTTTCCAGGGCCGCAGCACGTGGTGCATGGAACGAAGGGCAGCTTTGTGAAATGGGGGCTCGATCCGCAGGAGGATGCGTTGAAGGCCGGGGCGAAGTTCAGCGATGCGGGCTTTGGCGAAGAGCCCGAGTCGCAGTGGGGCACGTTGTATATTCCGGGCCATTCTGCGGAAAAGATCAAGACCGCGCCGGGAGATTATCGCGGCATCTATGCCAATGTGCGGGACGCGATTCTGGGCAAGGCGAAGCTGGAGGTGACTCCCGAGCAGGCTTGGCGGACGACGCGGCTGATTGAGCTGGCGCGGCTGTCGAGCGCGGAGGGGCGGAGGGTCGCGTTCAGCAACTAACGAAAGCCTTTCATCCGGAAGCGGGAGACGGCAACATAGAAGGTGTTGGCATCGGTGCCGGGGTTGTGAAGGCTGATGTTGGCGTTGGAGAGGTGCTGATTGCGGTAGCCGATGGTGACGGCCTGTCGAGCTTTGCGAAAGATATTGATGCCGCATCCGAAATCGACGGTGTACATGAAATGCGCGCCTTCAGGCGAGAGGACGCGGTTCGTGAAGTAAATGGCTCCGCCATTGGTGCTCAGGAACGGCTGGACGCGGCGTGACGGGAAGAAATCTGATTGGAAGCCGACGGGGCTGATTCCGCTTCCGTAGGTGCGTCTGCGTTGGAGGAAGCGGTTGGTTTGGTTGGGCACAGGCTCATCGAGCATGGCGAGGGCGGTGACTTCCGGCGAATAGCGCATGGCCCAGTGACGATGCAGGCTGAACAGGTAGGAATAGCGAATGTCGATGGGCATGTACTTGATGTCTTTCGCGTAGCCCCAGATGTGGCCGCTGATAAGCGAGAATCCCCACCATGCTCCGAACTCGTGGACGCCGCCGGGGCGCGGGTCGCGGTACCAGGGCGGGCGAAAGCGAAAGATGTTGGCAGTGGCTCGGGCTGGATTGAGGAATTGATAACTGAGCAGCGCGAAGGGGTTGCGGCCTCTTTGTTCGAGGTGGGCGATGACGTGCTCGTCGAGGGCATCCTCGGCGAGGGTCCATAGTCCGCCGACGACTGGAGTTGTCACCAGTTCGACGTCGCCGGTGCCATAGGTGACGGTTCCGTTGGACTGGTCCTGGGGATGATCGCCGTTGTGGCCGATTCCGGCTTCGCCGAATGGGCCGAATTTCCACTCAAAATGGACGGCTGTTGTGAATGCCGTTGCGCGCAGGATGCCGCGCCAATAAACCCAGGTGTTGCTCTGCACCAGCGTCATGGATTTGGGGTCGTTCTGTCTCCAGAGATCGTTGGTGATGGCTCCCATCATGGGATGGCCGAGGTATTGGTCAAGCGCGGGATTGCTATCGGACCAGCGGTTCCACTCCCAATCGGCTGCGGAGCTGATCCAGCGATTGAACCACTCGCCGTGCGTGGTCTCCCAGCGATACCAATATCCGGTATAAAGATTGCCCGCGTTGAGAAAGGCGACAAACGCGGCGGTGGAGATGACGAGTTGACGCCAATGGACTCGGCAGCGTGGAGAGTTGATCTTGCGGTAGGGGCACTCCTGAAGCGAAACGAAATTATCCGGGTTATCGGACTGGGAGCCACTCTCCAGGCTGAACTGAGAATTGAGTTGCGGCTGGGGTGCGGATGGAAGAGTGGAGATGTTGGACTGTGCCGTGGCCTGTGCAGCACTGAAGGCGAAGCAGACGGCGATAGGAATCAGCGCTTGCATCGCCCTGCTTGAGCCGGGTTGGAGAGAACGTGCGCTGCCGATAGCCATGAACGTTCAGGAAGCCT
>JBOGMA010000077.1:0-4168 GCA_050746465.1 Acidobacteriaceae bacterium | reverse complement strand
GTTGCAGGCTTTTTCCCACGCCGGTTGGCGAGGCGGTGTCGAGCCTCGGAGATCCAGTTTTCAGATTGGGTTTTCGCGTTCACGTCGGCTCAACACCTGCCTCTATTAAGAAGGGAGTGGCACGTGAAAAATCCGAACACCGTTGGAAGAAAAAATGGCGCGCGTGATGTTTCGAGGCCCTTGGAGACAATTCGCGGCGTATCGGAGTGGTTCGTGACGTTTAGAGACAAACCGAAACGCGTCGAGACAACCCGTGGCAACCAAGCGCGCGGAAATCAACCGAAAACCTGGTAGTGGAACATAAAGGGATGTCGAACGCCTGAGGTGTTTCTTGCCGTTTTCTCTCTGTTTCCCTTGGCTTTCCTATGTGGGACGGGTCTGGCTATACGTTCGACAAATGTTCGACGCCTGATTTTTGTCGTTCTTAGGTGTTCGGAACCGGCGTGGCTCACTCCCATTTCTTTAGAGGGGCAATGCGATGCCGAAAAGGACAGTCAGGATAGACGTTCGGTTGAGCGCGGACGAGCAGCAGCAAGTAGAGCGATCGGCGAAGGGCCAAGGCTATGTAAATCCAAGCGCCTTTGTCCGCGCGGCTATTCGGAACGAGATCAACGGACGGGATGGCGAGGTGACGGAATCCGAGCAGCGCGTGACGGCCAGCCTGGAACGCCTATCACAAGAGATATTCCGGCTGCATCGTGGCCAGCAGGCTCTATTTGCCGTGGTGGACACGATTGTGAAGAGCTTCCTTACCTGTGTTCCCGAGCCGCCGCGTGGTGACCCGTGCGGTTCGGTGACGACGAGAGGGATTCCGCCTCAGACCGCGAAAGCCGCCGGTTCCCACAAAGCGCGATCAATGAAACCGGCATGGTCCCTGCTCTTTAAGAGTTCGGCAGGAGCGCAATCACCGACGGCGCACCGCTCACCCATGCGCACGCGCCGGCGCGCCGGTCTCCGGTACCGGCATCACCCTCACCGCAGCATTGACCCAGGCGCACGCTATCGGAGCGCAGGTCATCAACGACCTTCCGACGCCGGGCGCGCTCAACCGGTATTACCAGAGACTGCATTGTGCATTGAGGGGTGTATACGGGAAAGCCCGCAGAAGCAGCTCGTCGCTTTTGTGATATTCTGGCGCGACATGAATGCACATGGAGAAGCCTTGGTTGCGCCGACCATCGATGTTTGTCAGGAAGAACTCAATCGTGTATTAGCCTCGAGGAGGTTCCACAGCGCCCCGGCGCTCTCGAAGATCCTCTTATATATTTGCAACAAGCATCTCGACGGCACGGACGATTCCTCGATCAACGAGTGGAACGTCGCGCTGGACGCGCTGGGGCGAAGCTCCGACTTCGATCCTGAAAACGACAGCATTGTCCGAGTCGAATTTCACCTCCTTCGGAAACGGCTCCTGGATTTCTATGCAAATGAAGGAGCCGGCCACGCAGTTCAAATTACTCTGCCAAAGAGCGGATATGCGCCCCGTTTCAAACTGGCAGATCCGCCAAAACCGAGCGAGCAGGGGGTAAAGCGACCGCCGGAGACTTCGCTAGGCCCCGAAACGGTAAGTTGCGATTCAAAAGAAGTTCCGCAGCGCCGCTCTTGGCTGTCTGCAAGCGTGCTTGTAAAGATTCTGCCGGTATTGCTGGTTCTCTGTGCGGCCGGTTATCTGATTTTGGGAACGACCCGAAGGGCGCACGTCCGCGCAGGGAATGATTATAGCTCACCTCCGGTTCCAGCCGCGGGAACGAATTCTCAAGTCCGGATTTTGGTGGGCTTCCAGTCTCCTAAATACATAGGTAGTTCCGGGCAAGTGTGGACCGGCGACGCTTACTCGACGGGAGGCACTGTATTCTACAGGCCCGATCGCCAGATATTCGGAACGCTCGACGAACAGATCTACCAGCGCGGGCGGGACGGAAATTTCCGTTACGATATTCCGCTCAAGCCCGGTGTCTATGAATTGCATCTCCATTTTGCCGAAACGTTCTTTGGCCAAACTCCCCTGGAAGGGGCAGAAGCACGGCGACATTTCGATGTGACCATGAATGGAAAACCTCTGCTAACAGGTTTCGATATTACCGACGACGCCGGAGGCCAGAACATTCCGGACGTCAAGGTGTTCGACGATGTGCGGCCCGCCGCGGATGGGATGCTTCACCTCGGGTTTCACGGCTTCGCCTTGCTCAACGCGATCGAAATTCTGGCGGATCCAACGGACGAGCCCTTGCCGGTTCGCATCGTTTGCGGCATGCACCCTGTCAGCGATAAACAAGGGCGAATCTGGCAATCGGATCGATATTTTTTGGGTGGACGGGAGAGCGATCACGGAACCAATTTCACCGGACCGGACGACGCTTCGATCTATACCTCCGCGCGATTCGGCAATTTCAGTTATTCGATTCCAGTTGCCGCCGGCCACGAGTACAAAGCGACTCTTCACTTTCTCGATAGCTCATTCAACACTCCAGGGGAAAGACTATTTAACGTATTTTGCAATGGCCGGACGCTGTTGCGGAACTTCGACGTTGTAAAAGAATCGGGCGGGCAGGATAAGATGTTGCCGTTGTCGTTCGATCACTTGCGCCTCAATGCTCAGGGGAAATTGGTCTTCCGTTTCGTGCCTGTGCGCAGTTATTCGGTCTTGCGCGCCATTGAAGTCGTTCCGGAGTAGACGATCCGCTTTGCGATTTGCGGCTTCGTCAGAACACATACTTCAACGCGAGCTGGATTTGACGCATCGCAACTCGGGTTCCGGTAATCCTCCCAAAGCTGCTGGAAATCACGTTGCCGTTTGGATTGGACCAGGTTGGATGATTCAGGACGTTAAACGCTTCGGCCCGGAACTGAAGATGCTGCTTCTCAAATATACGGAATTCCTTATGAGCGGCAAAATCGAGCGCAAAAATGCCCGGCCCCACCACCGCATTGCGGCCTAGATTGCCGAAGCTCCCCGCCGCCTGCATTGTAAATGCCGCCGGGTTGAACCATAGCGACGGAGTCGGATTCGACAAATAAGGGCTGAGGCCGGTTGCGTCCGGGCGATTGTATCCGCCTTCGCCCGAACTCGCCCGGTCGAGGCCGCCGAGCGACAGCGTTTGCGGAAGGCCGCTCTGTAGCGTTAGCGTGCCATCGAACTGCCATCCGCCTGCGAACGCGTTCAGAAATGGATTTTTGATATCTAACGCCCGGCCGCTACCAACGGGGAGATCGTAAACGGCGGACGCAACGAATCGCTGGCCTACATCGAACGCAGACAGACCACGCTCGCATGGGTTGAGGCAATAGGCATTCTGCGGATATAGTGTGTCGTAGCCCTGATTACGGATACCGCTGGTATCATCGATCGACTTCGAAAACGTATAGGAACTAATCAAGCTTAGGCCCGAGCTATATCGCTTTGTGACGCTGATGCTGCCCGCGTTGTAGTGTGCGTTACCGCCGTCCCATACCATCTGAATGATGCCCCAATTCGGGAAGGGAGAGCGCGATTCCGGTGTCCCGACGGTTCCGGGGACCGATTCGTTGACCGTCTGAAATCCTTGCAGATGCCGGCTCTGTGAACCTAAATACCCAATCTCGACGAGGAGATTCTGGCCAAACTGCCTCTGGATGTTCAACAAATATTGCATCGTGTAGCCGGTACGGTGGTCGAAAGAGTTCACATACCCGACCGGGCGCCGGATATCGCTGGTCGCTGTGCCTGCCGGGACCGCATTGGCCCAGGTCACAGTAGGCGATCCGACGGCAGCGTTGGCCCGGGACACGCCCGCAATCGTCCGCGACATATCGAATACCGCATTTCCGATATCCTGGACATAGAATATTCCGAAGCCGGTACGGATCACCCATTTCGCATTGGGCGAGTATGCGATTCCGAAGCGCGGAGCATAATCGGTGTAATCGGTTTGCATGAGCGCCGGCGGCAGAAGACCGTTGCTGCAGACAACTTTAAGTTGTGGCCACCGGATTTTGACCCCGGCATAAGGGTCGGTACAGTTCCCCTGCCGGACATAAAAAGGCTCGATGCTGGCCGGTGCGTGCGGAATCCCGACGATTTCTGGTACATCGACCGTGAACAGATTCCCGAGGGTGTCGTACCAGGGCGGCGTCAGCTCATAACGCAAGCCAAGCGAGAGAGTCAGTTTGGGCGTTACCTTCCAGGTGT
>JBOGMA010000076.1:0-5154 GCA_050746465.1 Acidobacteriaceae bacterium | reverse complement strand
TCCGGCTCGGCGAAAGGCGCGACAACTTCGCGGAGATAGTCTGGAGCTACACGGACGTCGCTGTCGCTGATGACAAAGATGTCGTAGGATGCGGCGCGTTCCATCAACTCCAGCGTGCAGACTTTGGCATTGATCTGCCATGGTTCGCCGGTAAGGACGTATTTGACGGGGATGTGCGGGTAGAGCGCGGCGACCCTGCGGGCGGCCTGTAGTCCGGGGTCGGACGCAACGCGCGCGCCGAAGAGGATCTCATACTCAGGATAGTTCTGCTCGAAGAAAGTCGCGAGGTGCGCTTCGAGGTCGGGTTCGGCACCATGCAATGGCTTGAACAGGGAGACGGGCGGGAAGTAGTCCCGGCGGCCGCCGCGTTTGCGGCGGGCAACAAAGCGCAGAATGCCAGCGATGACCAACCCGCTGAAGATCGAGGATGTCAAAAGGCCGAGAAGGCCGAGACCAAAGAGGAGCTTAATCATAGAAAAGCTCGAAACGGTGCTTCTCCCTTAAAGATGAATGATGCAAACCGCCCTAAGCCATACATCCGAGCGGAGTTCCTACTACCAGACTAGACTAGAGCGTGAAAAATTGCGCGGGTATGAGAGCTGGAGAACCCGAAAAGTCAAAATCGGGGCTGAAAACGGTGGATCAGCGGCGATTTCTGCCCTGGTCGACGATGGGCGGCTTGAGCGGAACGATGGCCGCAGCCTGACGGGACATTCCCTGCTGCATCTGGGTCAGCATTTCGGTGCGGACGTAGTCCACAAAGCTCTGCATCTGGCGGTTCATCTCTTCCATGCGCTCGCGCATTTGCAGAACAATGGCGATTCCGGCGATGTTCACGCCCAGGTCGCGGGCGAGGTTCAGAATAAATTCCAGGCGCTCGAGATCTTCTTCCGTGTAGAGGCGGGTGTTGCCCTCGGTGCGTGAGGGCTTGAGCAGACCCTCGCGCTCATAGAGACGTAGGGTTTGGGGATGAATCCCGTACATCTCGGCGACGGCCGAGATCATGTACGCGCCTTTGGATTTGCGTTTCGTTGGCATAAGCTTTCAGGCTCGGCGAGTGCGTTTCGCGACTTCGACAAAAAGCCGAAGCGCATGATTTACGGATGCCGAATCAGGAAAAATCTTCATGACGTCAGGCTCCAAAACGACTACATTTGTTCCCTCGGAATAGCGTTTAACGTACTTGCCGCGAACGCCGCCGGAAAAATCGTACTCAGGCGTCGCTTCGCCACGACTTGTTTTAGGAGTCTTCTTCATATTGGTTCCTTTCCGCGCGAGTTGCCTTTCGTGCGCTGATAATCCGGATCCCCGTACTGCTTTCGGTATGCACAACAACTAGAAGCTTACCTTGATTCGATCTTCCGATAGTGACCCATCGCTTCTCATGCGTTGAATGACGCTCATCGGGGATGGTGATCGAGAGCTTATCTCCGAATATTGTCGTTGTCTCTTCAAAATTTATCCCGTGCTTGTGCCGATTTGTGCGCTCCTTTCGCGGGTCCCACTCAAATATCAGGGCCATCAACTTTTACTCCCGCCCAAACAGCCGCGGCTTTGCTTCCTGGGTCTTGAGCGCTCCAAAGCGTACCACGCGGGGGAAAAAACCGTGCAATTGGCCACCGGTAATTTTGTATGGGACAAATACCTGCACCGAGTAACCATCCTTGTGTTCAATGCCCACCATGATGGCGTCGGTGTAGCCCTCTTTTGAGGGCTTGACGATGGTGACGTTGGAGGCAAGCGCCGCGGCGGTGATGAGACCCTTGTCCGCCCGTTCCTGGAGTTGCTGATAGAGCAGGTCCAGCAGCATGGGGGGTTCCGCGGGCATATCGTGCTGGGCGACAACTTCCAGAGAGACCTCGCCATCGTCTCTCATTCTGTGAGCAAAGGGCGCGAACTGGCCGTACTTGCGCAGCATCCGCTTGGCATAGGTCACGGTAGCGTTCAGCACTTCGTTTGCGTCTTCCCGAATTTGATCTTCGGTCATGGCTTTTCTTTTACACCTTCGCCCACATTGCCTCGCGCGGGTCGTCGGGATTTAGTTTGGCAAATTCCCGGAGAATTTCTTTCGACCGCTCGTCCTGTATTTTCGGAACCATGATTTCAACGGTTACGATCTGGTCGCCGCGCTTGCCTTCACGCGCAGCGGAAGGAACTCCGCGCTCGCGCATGCGCAGCTTCTGCCCGCTCTGTGTGCCCGGCGGAACCTTAAGTTGCGCGCGTCCATCAATGGTCGGGACTTCAATCTTGGACCCCAGCGCGGCCTCCGCAACTGTCGCAGGGACGGTGACATATATGTCGTCAGCCTGGCGGGTAAATACCGGATGCGTGCCGACGCGGATGATTAAATAAAGGTCGCCGGACGGGCCGCCGTTGATTCCGGCATTTCCCTTCCCTGCAAGGCGGATCCGCTGGCCGTCGCGTGTGCCCGGCTTAATGCGAAACTCGATTGTCTCCGTGCGGGAAACTGTGCCCTGGCCATTGCAGGTTGGACATGCATTTTGCACCTTTCCCGAACCTCCGCACTGCGGGCACTGGATGTTGAATTTCATCCGTCCACCCATCTGCGTAACCTGGCCGGAGCCATGGCACTCGGGGCATGGCTGAGAGCCGCTCGTGGACGCTTTGCCTTTGCAGGTCGGGCAGACTTCCTGACGTTGAATCTGTAATTTGGTTGTGCCGCCGCGAATGGCGGTCCAGAAATCGACATTGATCTGGTATTCGAGATCGGTCCCGGCCTCAGACCCGCGATGCTGCTCGCGTCCTCCCTGGTTGAAGATGCCGGAAAAAATATCGCGGAACCCGCCCCACCCGCCGCCTGCCTGCTGCTGCTGGCGACCGGCCGCCTGCTGGCTGGCAAAGTCGTTAAAATCAAATCCTCCAAAATCAAAAGGAACGCCCTGCCCGGCATGCCCCCGGCCCGCGCCGGGGCGTCCATAGCCGGCACGCGCTGCGGCCTCAGCCTGCGCAGGGTCAATCTGGTCGGAGTAGAAGCCGAACTGGTCGAATATCTTGCGCTTCTTCTCATCGCTCAGAATATCGTTGGCTTCCGAGATTTCCTTAAAACGCTCCTCGGCTTTTTTATCGCCGGGGTTTACGTCAGGGTGATATTTGCGCGCAAGTTTGCGGAAGGCTTTGCGAATCTCCTCCGCCGTCGCCGATTTTTTCACGCCAAGTGTGGCGTAGTAGTCTTTGCTCTGAGTTGCCGGCATCTTGCCTCTATATCGTCAATCTTGCCTATTCCCTACTCCCTAATCCCTGCAGTTCAGTTCCAAACCATCTTCAGCGAAATCGGCTCTATCCGCCAGAACAAATCCGGAGCGCTCTGCTTCATCTTGCGCAGAAACGTCTCCGCCTCCTCCTTCGTATCGAACATCAACTTCTCGCAGACCTCGCCGGCCCGCACTTGCTCGCATTTCCAAAGGGTATCGGTCGTCATCTCTACATCCTCAACTTCTGAAAGTTTGGGGGCATCCGGCGGACGCCCCCTTTTACGAGATCCTTCGCTCTCGCTCAGGATGATTGTGCGAACGCAATCACTTCTTCTCGTCCACGTCCACGTACTCGGCGTCGATCACGCCTTCGTCCTTCTTCGCCTCTTCGGTCGTTCCGGTTGCCGCTGCGCTTCCATCCGTTGGAGGAGCGCCCGCCGCCGGACCCGCCGCGTTTGCCTTGTACATGGCCTCGGCCAGCTTGTGCGAGGCCGCTGTCAGCTTCTCGCGCGCCGCGTTCATATCTGACGCGCTCGGGCTGCCTTCCAGCGTCTTCTTGGCATCGGCCAGCGCCGACTCAACATCGCTGCGTTCCACCCCGGAGACCTTATCGCCATTCTCCTTGAGCATCTTCTCGATGTTGTAAACCAGGCTGTCCAATCCGTTTCTCGCCTCAATCTCCTCGCGCTTGTTCTTGTCTTCAGCCGAGTGAGCTTCAGCCTCCTTCGCCATGCGGTCAACTTCTTCCTTGCTTAAACCCGAAGACGAGGTAATAGTTACCTTCTGGTCTTTGCCGGTGGCGTTGTCCTTGGCCGTCACGTTCAAGATGCCGTTCGCGTCAATGTCGAACGTCACCTCAATCTGCGGCACGCCGCGCGGAGCCGGAGGAATCCCGCTGAGCTTGAACTTCGCCAGAGTGCGGTTCTGCCCAGCCATGGGGCGCTCGCCCTGCAGGACGTGAACCTCAACCTCAGTCTGGCTGTCCGCCGCCGTCGAAAACGTCTCCGTCTTCTTGGTGGGGATGGTGGTGTTGCGCGGAATCATAGCCGTGGCTACGCCGCCCAGAGTCTCAATCGACAAGGTCAGCGGAGTCACGTCCAGGAGCAGCAGGTCCTTGACCTCACCCGCCAGTACGCCGGCCTGCACTGCCGCGCCTACGGCGACAACCTCGTCCGGATTGACGCCCCTGTGAGGTTCTTTGCCGAACAGGTCTTTCACGATCTGCTGAATCCGGGGCATACGGGTCTGGCCGCCGACGAGAACCACCTCGTCGATCTTGCTGGCGTCGACACCCGCGTCCGTCATGGCCTTCTTTGAAGGCTCAATGGAGCGCTGGAGGATGTCCTCAACCAGCGCTTCCAGCTTGGCGCGCGTGAGCTTCTTGACCAGATGCTTTGGCCCGGTCGTGTCAGCGGTGATGAACGGCAGGTTGATCTCCGTCTCCATCGCCGTCGAAAGCTCGATCTTCGCACGTTCCGCGGCATCTTTCAGGCGCTGCAAGGCCATCTCGTTGCCCTTGGAACTGAGGTCCAGACCCTCGTCTTTCTTGAACTCCTCGATGAGCCAGTCCACAATCCGCTGGTCGACGTTATCGCCGCCCAGGTGCGTATCGCCATTGGTGGACTTCACCTCGATGACGCCTTCACCGACTTCCAGGATGGAAATATCGAACGTGCCGCCGCCGAAGTCATACACGGCGATGGTCTCTTCCTTCTTCTTGTCGAGGCCGTAGGCCAGCGCCGCCGCCGTCGGCTCGTTCACAATGCGCTTTACGTCGAGTCCGGCAATGCGGCCCGCGTCTTTGGTGGCCTGGCGCTGCGCGTCGTTGAAATACGCGGGAACGGTGATGACGGCTTCCGTCACCGAGCTGCCCAGGTAGTCCTCCGCCGCCTTCTTGAGCTTCTGGAGGATCATGGCCGAGACTTCCGGCGGGGTGTAGTCC
>JBOGMA010000075.1:0-3052 GCA_050746465.1 Acidobacteriaceae bacterium | reverse complement strand
TCCTGAAACTTTTCCCTGAAGATCGCCCCGCTGAGGAGAAAACATTCTTCGAAAAGTTGAAGGCCGGCCAACGTATCGAGCAGTTTGAAACTCGTCGGCTCACGAAGAGTGGACGTACCCTCGACGTATCGCTCACTATGTCGCCGCTCAGAGATGCTCAGGGCAAGGTCATTGGCTCCTCTAAAATTCTGCGGGACGTTTCCATCGCCAAGCGCCTGGAACAGTCCTTTGTGCAGGCGGAGAAACTTGCAGCGACAGGGCGTATGGCGGCAACAATCGCGCACGAAATCAACAATCCGCTTCAGGCGGTGATGAATCTGCTCTCTTTACTACGTCCCGCGATATCCGGGGATCAGGGTCGCGCGTATCTCGCGACCGCCGAATCCGAACTGAAGCGCGTAGCGCACATTGCGAAGCAGACTCTCGGCTACTACCGCGAGGATGCAGCGGCTACTCCAGTGTCTGTGAACGACATCATGCAGCAGGCTGTCACCATTTATGAGCCGCGTTGCCAGTCGTGCGGAATCGAGATACTGCGATCGCTGACATCCACGCAAAAGGTATTAGTTCGCCGCGGTGAAATTTTGCAGGTCATTTCCAATCTCCTCGTCAATTCCATCTATGCCCTTTCAACAGGAGGAACCATCCACGTCGACGTACGAGACTCTGAAACTGAGCCGCTAGGGGTCGCTTTCAGCGTGCGAGATAACGGCGAAGGCATCGCTCCAGAAGCTTTGCCGCGGGTGTTCGACGCGTTCTTCACCACTCGTGCGACGCTTGGGACAGGCATTGGACTCTTCGTTGCAAAACAGCTCATCGAAGGTCATGGCGGTCGAATCTCCATCGAAAGCAGCAAAGACATAAGGGCACACGGAACGGATGTTCATGTTTTCCTGCCAGGCGTGCTTCTTAGCGAAGGCACAGGTAAGCCGACCACAGTAGTTCATGCTTCTCATCAGCACTCAGAAGCAGCAACGCGATAGCGATTCCGCCCCTGGGAACAACCGGCAAATGGCACTTCTCTGCGCGCTCTGTGTACTCTGTAGTAAGAAGTTTTTGGACAAAGCCTAATGGCTGTTAGCTATTGGCTATTGGCTAAAAAAGGAGCGCCACAATGAAAACCGCCATCCGCGCCATCATCCTGCTGCTCATCGTCCTCTGGCTCGGCGGAGTCATGTTTTTCCCCATCGTCGCCGCCTCCGCCTTCGGCTCCCTGCCCGACACCCACGCCGCCGGAACCATCGTCGCCAAGTGCCTCCGCATCCTCCACTATGAGGGGCTGTTCTCGGGAGCCATCATCGTCATCCTGCTGCTCATCTCCCAGGCCGTCCGCGCCCTGCACCGCTCCGTCATCGCCCCCGTCGTCCTCGTCCTCGTCATGCTCGGCCTCACCGCCTACTCGCAGTTCTCCATCATCCCGCGCATGGACCACGACATTATCTCCACCGGCGGAGCCATCGATCAGGTCCCGCCCACAAATCCCTACCGCGTGAACTTCAACCACCTCCACGCCGAATCGGAGCACGTCGAAGAAGCCGTCCTCCTCGCCGGGGTCATCTTCGTCATCCTCTTCGCCTGGAACTACCCCAAAGCAGAGCCCCAAGTGGCCGAAACATCGCAGCCCGAAAAGGCGGTTAGCTGATTCAACCGCTGACCGTCGGTGTTTGCGGCGAATCCACGTGTGCCTGGACGGCCAGTCCGGTATCATCAAAGTTTGGCGCAGCCGCGCCATGATTCTCTTTTTAGGACAAGCATGAAGACCGGCATTATCGGCCTGCCGCAGGTGGGCAAAACATCTCTGTTCCGCATCCTCACCAAAGCCAAAATGGAAGACCGTGGCTATTCGAATCCGAAGGAATCGCACCTGGGCATCGCGAAAGTGCCCGACCAGCGCCTCGACAAGCTCTCTGCGCTCTACAACCCGAAGAAGACCACCTATGCCACCGTCGAATACGCCGACGTAGCCGCCATCGGCCAGGAAGCGCTCAAGGAAACCGCCTTCCTCGCCAACCTGCGCAATGTCGATGCCCTCATCCACGTCCTCCGCGCGTTTGAGGATGACGCCATCCCGCACGTCGGCCCCATTGATCCGCTGCGCGACATCAAGAACGTCGAATTCGACCTCATGGTCTCCGACCTTACCCAGATAGAAAAGCGACTCGAACGTGTGGAGAAGGACTTGAAGAAGGCCCGCACCGCCGACTTGGAAAAAGAACAGGCCCTCCTGCTCCGCTCCAAAGAAGCTCTGGAGGCCGAGAAACCGCTGCGCGAACTGGACATGACGCCGGAGGAGAAAAAGCTCATCCGTGGCTTTATGTTTCTCTCGCAAAAGCCAATCCTGTACGCGGTTAACCTTCCGGAAAGCTCCACCCTCGGAGCCGACCTTGAAGCTGTCGCCGCAAAGTACAACCTCACCGAGTTCGCCTCCCGCCCCAGCGCCGGAGTCACCGCCTTCTGCGGCAAAGTCGAAGCCGAACTGGCCGAAATGGAAGACGAAGAAGCCGCCGAATTTCTCGCCTCTTATGGATTAACGGAAAGCGGTCTCGTCCGCCTCATCCGCAAGAGCTACGAACTCCTCGGCCTCATCAGCTTCTTCACCGCCGGCGAAGACGAGTGCCGCGCCTGGACCGTCCCCGCCAGCTCCCGCGCGCAGGAGGCCGCCGGAGCCATCCACTCCGACCTCGAAAAACACTTCATCCGCGCCGAAGTCATCCGCTGGGATCAGTTGCTCGAAGCGGGCGACATGGCCGCAGCGCGCCAGAAGGGGACGCTGCGCCTGGAAGGCAAGGACTACATCGTCCAGGACGGCGACATCTGCCACATCCGCCACAGCGGCTGAGCCGCGGTGGAGTAAATCCCTCCCAACCTGGATCATTCCGAGGCGGGCGGCAATGGGCCTGCTTTTCGTCGCTGCCCTAGTGGCTGCTCTAATGTATAGTCAAATGCGTTCCTGGCATTCCCTGTTCCAAGATGCGTTGTTAGGGGCATCGTCGCAAGGTGATTGAATGTCGCTTGTGGTTCTGCTGATTGCCGTTGCCGCGTTCTGCTTCAC
>JBOGMA010000074.1:0-3699 GCA_050746465.1 Acidobacteriaceae bacterium | reverse complement strand
TCGCCAGCGCCGCCGCCGTCACGTCATCCAGCCCGTCGGGCAAGGGAACGCAAACGGCGGCCCGCGTGATCGTGCGCTCGGCAAACGTGCCGTAAGGGGGTCGCGTCGCGCCAAAGTAGACGCGCTTTCCGTCAGCGAGCCGCCCCACTCCATCGACTCCGGGAACCAGCGGCAGAGTCCCGGCGCTGCTGTAATGGCTTCCGCTCGCTACAGCTCTTACGATCTGGTGCAGCCCCGCGGCTTTCACCTCGACCAGAACTTCTCCCTCAGCGGCATCTGGATCGGGAAAATCCCCGTACTGCGGCGGACGGCCAAACGACGAAACAACGGCAGCTTTCATCCTGTCTCCTGATATCTCAATCTTCAAAAATTAAGCTAAAATCATCAGTTCTAATTGATGTTTGTGCCCGCCAAAGGACTCAGGCCCCATTTCGATCGCTGCGAAGACTTCGACGAATTCCCGAGACAAAGTGATTCAGGAAAGACCACCCCTGGGGGATCAGCAAACCAGAATTGAGGAGAACCCAATGTCCAACCACGCACGCGGAGACTTTACCGTCCAAATGCAGCCACTCTCATCCGCTCCCGCCGAGGGGCTTATGCGCTTCTCTATGAACAAGGAAATTCACGGAGACCTGGAAGCCACCTCGCAGGGCGAGATGATCTCGGCCGGAGACCCGAAGAATGGCGAGGCGGGATACGTCGCCATCGAAAGGGTCACGGGAACGCTGGCCGGAAAAAGCGGCGGCTTCGTGCTGCAACAGACGGCGACCATGCATGCCGGAGGTTACGATCTGCGCGTCATCATTACGCCCGGCTCGGGCGCGGGCGCCCTTGCCGGCATCACCGGCACGTTCGTTATTACGATTGCCAACGGCCGGCATTCCTATGATCTTGAATACACGCTGCCTGTGAGCGAATAGTTTTCGGCAATGTTCCTCCTGTTTCTTTTTTTGGAGACCACTCAGGAGTCGCTTGCAATCACAGGGTGAACCTCTCTACCATGTCCCTGAGATGGTGCGGTATATCAAAATCTTTCTGGCGATCCTGTGCATCGTATGCATTCTCGCCCTCTGCATCGCACCCAATGCGGACATCCCCGTCTCCATCCTCAAAGCGCTCCAGTTCGTCATCATGTTGATGTTTGCCCTCATCAGCAGTATGCTTCTGCTCGCGGGAGCCTTCCATCTGGTTATCGTTCAGATGGTGGTTTCCCGCACCGGCCGAAAGTGTCCCACGCGATCTCTTTTTCTTCCTATTGAGTCAAACTGCGTCCAGCAGGTCTAATCTTGCCCTCATTCCCTACTCATTTTTGCATCGCACTTATGAAAGCCGAATAAGGAGTCGCACCCGCGGCTTCCTCACGGGAGATGAATGAAGGCTCAGGAAATCCTACAGTCGTGGTCCACCATTCTGGGCGGACGCAAACCGCTGATGTCCATTGAAATTACGCGCGAGTGTCCGCTGCGCTGCCCGGGCTGCTACGCCTATGACGAAGCCCACCTCGGAGGCAACGGCGTAACTCTGCGCGTGCTTTCCGACTATAAAAAGGACGCGCTGGTCAAAGGCGTTCTCGATCTGGTCGATCAATACCGCCCGCGGCACGTCTCGCTGGTTGGCGGCGACCCCATGGTGCGCTTTCGGGAACTGGAGCAGATTCTGCCCGCTCTCGAAGCCCGCGGCATCCACACTCAGCTTGTCACCAGCGCCTTCCGCCCCATTCCTCAGCATTGGAGCGAGCTTTCCCGGCTCAATATTGTCGTTTCCATCGACGGGCTCCAGCCGGACCACGACGCTCGCCGTAAACCCGCCACCTACGAGCGCATCCAGGAGAATATTCGCGGCCAGCACATTACCATCCACTTCACCGTGACCGGACAGATCGCCCGCCAGCAAAATTATTTTGAGCGCTTTCTCGATTTCTGGAGCCGCAAGCCGGAGATCAAGCGCATTTGGATCAGCCTGTTCACCCCGCAGATGGGCGCCACCGGCCCCGAAATCCTCTCCCCCGAGGAACGCACCCACGTCATCGACGAGATTGAGCGCCTGCTTCCGCGCTACCCGGTCGTCGACATCAGCCCGCGTGTGCTGAGCGAGTTCCGCCGTCCCCCGCAGTCGCCCGAAGATTGCATCTTCGCCCAGACCACCCGCGTCATCTCCGCCGACCTCAAGACCCGCGTCATCCCCTGCCAGTTCGGCGGCAATCCCGACTGCTCGCAGTGCGGATGCATGGCCTCCATGGGCCTGGCCGCGGTCGGCCATCTTCGCGTCGGGGCCGGCGTCAACCTCGGCCAGATTTATGCTGTTTCCCGCCGCATCGGCAGCGGCGTAATTAAGATCATAAACATCGAGAACGACAACAACCGAAACACCCGTAAAGAGGTTGCGTAATGACCTTTGAGCCTTCCATCAACTCCGTCGAGACTCCGGCACCGGCATTTCCCGGCCCGCTCGTTCACCACCAGCACGCCGAGCGCGATCTGCGCCGCCAGCTCACGCGATTCTCGCGATGGATGTACCGCCTCGGCTTCGCGCCCGGAACCTCCGGTAACCTCTCCGCTCGGCTGCCGTTCGATCACCGGCTCATCCTTGCCACCCCCACCAACTGCAGCAAGGCCCTCCTGCGCCCGGCCGATATGGTCATAGTGGACATCAATGGCCACTTCCTTGCCGGAACCCGCAACGTAACCAGCGAGATCGGAATGCACCTGGCCGTCTATCGCAACCGGGCCGATGTGTCCGCAGTCGTGCACGCGCATCCGCCCATCGCCACCGGCTTCGCCTCCTGCGGGCTCGCGCTCGACGCTCCGCTTTGCGCCGAACTCGTCATGACGCTCGGCAAAATTCCCCTCGCTCCCTACGCCACCACCGGAACCGACGAAGTCGCGGCCAGCCTGGAACCGTTTCTCCAGGACCACGACGCTGTCCTGCTTGCCAACCACGGCATCGTCACCTACGGCAAAGACCTGCTCGACGCCTTCATGAAGCTCGAAACCTGCGAGCACTTCGCCCAGGTCTGCCTCACGGCCCACCAGTTGGGCTGCCGCAAGCTGCTCGAAGACGAAGCCCTGGAGAAGCTCCAGCACGCCCGCGCCCGATATCGCGCCAATGGTGTGCCGTTCCGCGACTGAGGAGCCGTATCATCATCAAATTTCCTTCTCATCCCGACCGGAGCGACGCGGAGAGGAGGGACCCGCACTTTCTCCGTGCTCTCTGTTTCTGTGGCGAGTCCCGGCCCGTGCCTTGCCTCAAGCGCCAGTCCTCCAGTAGCGTCGAACCATGGTTCCGCTTTCCCTTGAAGGCAAAGTCGCCCTCATCACCGGAGGCCCGCGCGGCATAGGAGCCGCCGCGCTCAATGATCCCGCAACCCGCGGACGCATCCTCTCCGCGATACCCCAGGGCCGCGTCGCGCGTCCAATCGAAATAGCCGGACCAATTTTCTACCTCTGCACGCCCTATGCCGGGCTCATCAGCGGAGAAATCCTCAACGTCAACGGAGGCGCGGTTCTCGCCGGATGAAAAAAATAACAGCCCTGCTCGCGCTCCTCTTCGCCACCCTGGTCATCGCTGGCTCGGCTTGTGCCCAGGCTCCGCAATCGCCGGACGCCAACGCTCAGAAGGCCCGCACCAAGCTCCAGGCCATGCTCGCCGCTCTCGGAGGCCAGCGCTGGCTCTCGCTCCAGAACATCTACACCGAAG
>JBOGMA010000073.1:0-4590 GCA_050746465.1 Acidobacteriaceae bacterium | reverse complement strand
AGAGGACCGTAATGTTGTGCCCGTGATAGGGGATATTTTCCAGGCAGAAGTAGTCCCAGGTTTTGGGCGCGAGCGGGTTGATGACAAGCGTGCGGCCTAGTTGAGGGCGCAGGCCGATGAGGCCGGTGATGACGAGGTCATTGAAGGTGGAGTGGAAATAATGTTCGCTGTGATCGGTGGCGTCGTAGATCCATTTGCCGGTATCGGGGTCGGCGGCTTCGGCTACCCAGGGGTGGCCGTCCTTGAACTGGGTCGCCGCGTAGGTATGCAGAAGGTTGTAGTAGTCGGCTGGAGTGAGGGCGGTCTGGTGCGGATCGTTGTTCAGAATATTCGCCATGCCGGTGAGGGTTTGGGAAGTAGCGAAGGGCCAACTGGGGCCGTCCCAGTGGCAGCAGCCGCCGTCCCATCCGCGCGGGTCTTCGGCCTGGTACATGAACCAGCGGCTGCGCCGCTCGGTGGTGGTCGGGCCGTACTTGGCGGCGAAACCCTGCGGGTCGAACAGTTCTTTCCAGGCGGATAACTGCGCCGGTTCGGGGATGTCCCAGTACCACGGGATGTAGCCCACCTGCTCGCGGGTGTCGAGGCGCTTGTGAGTTGGGTTGTCGGGCTTGAGCACGTCGTAGAAGAAGTGACGCTGCGGGTCCCACAGCCACTTGATCATGTTCTGGCGAAGGGCCTGGGCTTTGGCGGCGAACTCTTTCGCGGTAGCGGTGTCGCCGGTAAGGTGAGCGACTTCGCTGATGGCCATGGCGTTGCCAAACTGGTAGGAGTTCAGGGTGGTCCGATACGTTGGCACTCCGGAGAACGGCTTGCTGGATTCGTAGCCGGCGGGCTCCCACTCCATCGCGTCGTCGGCGGGGATGGACCAGTAGAGTCCCATGTCGGCGTCGAAATGCTTGTCCCAGCCGTTGTACTGGCGGATGAGTTCGGGCAGCAGGTCTTCGGCGAACTGGATGTCTCCGCTGACCTTGGCGCGCTGGAGAACGGCGTCGTCCAGCCAGTCGGCGCTGAAGTGGTGCGCGCCGCGAATTCCGGAGCCGGTGTACCAGAATTTCTCGTAGTCATTCATGTAGCGCTGGTCGCGGAGCCAGCGGTCTTCGTAAATGTGGTGTCCGGCGGCGTCGTTGAGGCTGTTGAAGATGTTGCCCCATCCGACGGGCGGGATGAATTCGGTACTGATATAGCCGTCTTTGCCGGTGTTGCGAAGGTTGCGCTTCACGACGCTCCAGCGGTAGTAGTAGACGGCTTGAATGTCCTTGTCTGGCACGTCGAGGAAGGGGATATTCGCCTTGTACCAGTCGAGCGCGGAGGGATACCAGCCGGGGTCATTCAGGGTGGCGCGGCGCAGCAGACCTTTGTCATTGAGAATATGCGTGCCGGGGCCGACTTCGGGAAAGAGCGGCGGCAGCGATTGCGCGCCCGCCATGGCCAGCGATCCGGTGAAGAAAAGGAGGGTGGCGGTGATTTTCAAGGTTCGACGGCTGGGCACGGGCTTGCTCCTGCTAAGAGATGGCGGTTTCAGAAAACGGTTTCCAGTATACGGGGGCGCCGCGTTCCACGGAAGCGCAGCGCGCGGATCCCGCTTCACGCGCACGCTCAGCGGTCAGGACTATAATTTGCTCCGCCATGAAAACGCCTGTTCTGTTGCTGATCGCCGTCTGCGCGTGTGGAGCGGCCGCGCAGAGTACCGCGTCCACGCCTGCACCCGCCGAGCGGCTGGGCACTGTCTCGTTTGCCACCTCCTGCGCGCCCGCAAAACAGGCCGCCTTCAACCGAGGCGTAGCCCTGCTCCACGACTTCTGGTATGCGGAGGCGCGTCAGCAATTCGAGCAGATCGCCCAGGCAGACCCAGGCTGCGCCATGGCCCACTGGGGCATCGCCATGAGCGTGTTCCATCAGATATGGGACCGCCCTGGCGAGAACGCTATGCATTTCGGCTGGTCGGAGATCCGCAAGGCGGAGTCGCTGAAGGCAAAGACGGCGCGCGAGCGGCAGTACATTGCCGCGCTGGGGGTCTTCTACAAACCGGGCTCCGAAGACTACATGGCGCGCGTGTCGGCCTACTCGGCTGCGATGGACAAACTCTACCGGCACTACCCGGACGACGTGGATGCGGGAGCCTTCTACGCGCTCTCGCTGCTGTCGGCCGAATCTCCGAATGATACAAGCCTCACGCAGCAACGCGAGGCGATGGCGGTCCTCCGTCCGCTGTTTGCGAAATACCCGGACAATCCCGGTGTGGTCCACTACATCATTCACGCCTGCGACAATCCCGCCATGGCGTCGCAGGGCCTGAAGGCGGCCGAGCACTATGGCGAAATCGCGCCCTCTGGCGCCCACGCCGCCCACATGCCGGGACACATCTTCGCCCGGCTCGGCATGTGGCCGCAGGATATCCAGGCGCAGCTTGCGTCCATTGCAGCTTCGGAGGCCGCGGAGCGCCACCACGAGAGCGGCATCATGGACGAGGCTCACTCTTATGACTTCCTCATGTACGCCTACCTGCAGAGCGGGCAGGACGCCAAGGCCAAAGCGGTGATCGCCGAAGTGGATGCGGTGCTGAAGCGCGTTTCCGCCATGCCGGGGGGAGGCCACGACCTGATGTCAGACCGCAACGGATATTACCTCACCAAGTTTCCGGTCTTCTATGCGCTGGAAACGCGCGACTGGAAGAGCGCTGCCGCGCTGCAGCCGGTCGCCGGGGCGCTGCCTGGTCAGGCTTCCATGACGTGGTGGGCGCGCGCCATTGCCGATGGGCATCTGCGCCGCGCACAGCAGGCACAGGCCGATCTGGCCCAGTATGACGCGCTGATCGCACAGATGCGCAAAGGCAGCGACGCCTACGAGGCCGACTCCACCGGAGCGAAGATTGAGCGCGATGAAATTGTGGCCTGGGTCAGCTTCGCCGCGGGCAAACAGTACGACGCCGTCGCGAACATGCGCAAGGCCGCCGACCTCCAGGACAAAGTAGGCCAGGGCGAGGTGGATATTCCCGCTCGCGAGATGATGGGCGACATGCTGCTGGAGTCCCATGAGCCGAAGATGGCTCTGGCGGAATATCGCATCTCGCTCAAGCTCAGCCCGGGACGTTTCAACGGCCTCTACCACGCTGGGATCGCGGCCGAGGAGTCGGGAGACAAAGCCGCGGCTGCGCGTTATTACGCTGCGCTGCTCAAGACGACAGAAGGGGCGGAAGGCGCGCTGCCCCAGTTGGCTCACGCCCGCACCTTTCTGGCCGCCAACCAAACGGCAGAGAACTGAAGCCGCCGTCAGTCGCCCGCGCGATAATGATCGCAGGACGATGGAAATCACCACCCACGACGCTTTGATCATCATCGATGTGCAGAATGATTTCTGCCCGGGCGGCGCGCTGGCCGTTCCTGATGGCGACGCTGTGATTCCGATGATTCATCGAATTGCTGCGCGATTTGAGCACATCCTGCTGACTCAGGACTGGCACCCTCCGGGCCACTGCTCCTTTGCTTCCAGCTATCCGACGGGTCAGTCGGGTGACGGTGCGGGTCGAGACGGGCCGCTTTGGCCGGACCATTGCGTTCAGGGCACGCCGGGGGCGGATTTTCATCCAGCGCTAGGTATCGCGCGGGCCGAGTTGGTGTTGCGGAAGGGGTTCCGGCGCGAGGTGGATTCGTATTCGGCCTTCTTTGAGAATGATCATGTGACGCCGACAGGGCTTGCGGGGTACTGCCGCGAGCGCGGGTTGCGACGGATGTATTTGGCAGGGCTCGCTTACGACTTTTGCGTGGGCTTCTCCGCGGTGGATGCGCGAAGGTGTGGGTTTGAGGCGGTTGTGATTCGTGATGTCTGTCGGGGTATTGATGTGAACGGGTCGGTGCAGAGAATGGAAGCGGAGTTCGCGCGAGAGGGAGTCGTGGTTGTCGAGAGCGGCGAGTTGTAGGATTCCCGCGTAGAGTGGTGGTGTGGAGATTTTGCTTTGGGTCGTCTTTGCCTACACCGCGGTAATGTTCGTTATCCACGTTTCGTCGTGGAAGCTTCTCAGAAAATGGGACGCGCCGGGGGATTCATGGATTAAGCGGCGATTCTCTGCGCAAACGGCGCTGCGGGTTGAGGCGGTCTACTGGCTGCTTCTGGTTGTGACCTGGCCGTTGTGGCCGTCGGCCGGATGGGAAACTGTGGTGATTGTGTTCGCGGTGATCCATATCAGCGTGTGGCTGATGAGCGAAGGGCGAGTGATTCGCGAGGACGCCGCCTCGAAATCGAAAACACATCGGTACATCGTCGCGTTCGATGCGGTCGAGGCGGGCGCCCTGATTGCGATTGCGTGGTCCACGGTGCTGTATATGCACCGCGGCTGAGCGGTCCTAATCGGCGCCGACGGGTTTAGGCTCTTTCGCGCTGAGTTCGGCGACGCGATGGGCGAGAAGCTGCTCCAGTTCCTCAAGGGCCTTCGAAAAGCCTTCGATGCCTTCCTTCAGCTTGTCATGGGCCATGCGGTCGGTGGCATGCATTTTCTCGAATGTGGCCTCGTCGATGTGGAGCTTCTCAATGTCCGTTGTTTTGGCCTTGGCCGGATCGAGTTTGCGCGGGAGGTCGGCCTGGGTCGCGTCGAGT
>JBOGMA010000072.1:0-6128 GCA_050746465.1 Acidobacteriaceae bacterium | reverse complement strand
ACCAACGGGAGCGGCCGCAAAAGCCCGCATCACGAAGGCGCGAAGCGCTATTGCCTGGACGGCCAGTCCGTCTCTGTCCACAAAAACCCAAGCTCGGTCGCCTGGTCCTCCACTAGCTGCGTCAGCGAAACTCCCGAGCTATGCCCGCCCTTCAGCGAATAGTGCAGCAAAATGGGACGGTCGCTCCCCGTCGAAGCCTGCATCAGCGCCGTCATCTTCCGCGCGTTCATCGGGTCCACCCGCGTATCGCTGCTGCCGGTGAAGAACATGATCGCCGGATACTTCGTCCCTTTATGCACGTTCTGGTAGGGCGAATACTTCAGCAGATAAGGGAAATCCTTCGGGTTCTGCGAGCTGCCGTATTCCGTCGTCCACAGCCGCCCGAACTCGAAATACTGATACCGCAGCATATCCAGCAGCGGATACCCGCACCATATCGCCCCAAACAAATCCGGACGCTGCGTCATCGCCGCCCCCATCAACAGCCCGCCGTTCGAGCGGCCACGAATCGCAAACCGCTCCGGCGACGTGTACTTGTTGCGAATCAGATATTCCGCCGCGGCATAGAAATCATCGAACACATTCTGCTTGTTGCTGAACATCGCCGCCTTGTGCCACGCCTCACCGTACTCATCGCCGCCGCGCAGGTTGGGCAGCGCGAAAAATCCACCCTGCTCCATCCACCACGCGTACTCGGCATTCCACCCCGGCAGCATCGGCAGATCAAACCCTCCATAGCCAGTCATCAGCAGCTTCGCCTTGCCGTCCATCGCCAGCCCCTTCTTGCCGGCAATGAACATCGGAACCCGCGTTCCGTCCTTCGACTTGTAGAAAACCTGGTGAACCTCATATTGCGATGAATCAAACGGAATCTTCGGCGTAAAGAATGTGTCGGTCTTTCCGGTTTTTGTGTTGTAGCGATAGATCGATGGCGGCGTAATAAACGACTGATAGGTGTAGAAGCCCTCCGTCGCCGTCGCCTGCCCATACACAACCGAGCCCGATCCGATGCCCGGATAGGTCAACTCCCCAACCTTCCTCCCATCCAGCGAGTAAATGGAAGTCTGCGTCTTCACATCGTGCAGCCGCGAGACAAACAGCTTGCCGCCCACAATGCTGTCTGAGTCAATCACGTCCGAGTATTCCGGAATGATCGTCTTCCACGTCGAAGGCCCGCCGTTGCCCGGTACCGCTTCCACAATTTTCCCGTTGGGAGCCTGGTAGTCCGTCTCCAAAAAGAACTGTTCGCCGATATTCAGCGCGCTCGTGTGCGCCTTCACCCCATACACCAGTGGAAGCAGCGCGCTCCCGGGCTTGCGCAGGTCCTTCACCAGAATGTCGTCCTCGGTCGCCGGCACTCCGTGGCTGATGTGGATCATCAGGTAGCGGTGGTTGTCCGTCACATACGCGTCCACCAGGTCCAGCTCGCCCAACTTCTGGCCTTTGTACTCCCCACCAAAGATCTTCTTGTCCGCGCTCACCGGAGTCCCAAACTGGTGGAACCAAACCATCGTCCCTGCATGCGTGAACTTCGAGTAGTAGACGCCCTTCCCATCCGGCCCCAGGCTCGCGCCAAAGTAGCGCGCGGAGGGCAGAACATCGGGAAGCTCCGTTCTGCTCTTCACCTTGAGAAAGTGCAGCACCGCCTCATCGGCTCCGCCCTGCCGCACCGCATAAATCATCAGGCCGCCGTCGTCCGAAACATCCCAGATATGCACCGACGTGTCCTGGTCCTTGCTCAGCTTCGTCGCGTCAATCAGCCGGACATCTTTCCCATTCCACCCATCGCGCACATAAATCGAAGCCTGATTCTCATCCGGCAGCCGCTTCGTGAAGAAGTATTTCCCATCACGCAGCGTCGGCGTTGACTCCACCTCGACGCGCTGCAGCGCCGTCAACTGCTCGCGAATCTGCGGCAGAATCGTCACCTGATCCAGATACTTCTGTGTGTACGCATTCTCCGCAACAATCCACTTCAGCGTCTCGACGCTCGTAGGGTTTTCCAGCCAGCGATAGTCATCCACCACCTTCGTCCCAAAGTAGTTGTCCGTAACCGGCTTCACCGCCGCCACCGGAGGCGGAGGGAGTGTAATCCCATCCCGCCCATGCACGGTGCCGTGATATTGCGCCACCGCAAAACCCGAAACACAAACCACCCCAGCCAAAGCCAAACCGCTAAACAGCGTTCTCATCCACTGCTCCTCGCAAACTCACAATTGTATGCGAAGCATCGCCCGGGCGATCGTCTCTCCAAGTTCTCGCAGCCAGGAACGCGCGCCAGAAAGTACCGCACCGTTACGATTTCGCCCGCGCGTTCTCCTTCACTCGGAACCTGACAATTTCCGTCACGAGCTTCTCCGGGATCGAGTCGTCAATAGGAAACTGAATAGCGCCCTTGGAGGTCTTGTACTGAGTTAGCTTATCTTTGAAGGCCGAAATCGCAGAAGACTTCGGATAGAAGCCGATATGCTTCTTGAAAGCCGCATACCACACCAGCATTCCGTGCCATTGGAACGACGGCATGCCGTAGCTGATGCGTTCTTCGGCTTCCGGCGCTGCTTGCCGGATCGTCCGCCGCAACACCTCAATCTTGTCTTTCGAAGCCTTCGGCAGGGTAGCCAGGTATTCGTCCACGGTATGAATCGCCCTCATCGGATTGGCTCCTGTGAACCGTTCAGTGCGCTTGGTTCGCGAAAATTCTATGCCCTCTCGCTGATCCCCACAATGGTCTGAATACGCGGGCTGCCTTATGATGGGCAACGAGACAGAAAGCCAGAGGTTTGAATGGATTCAGAACATCGCACCACAATCGACCGTCGTCAGTTCCTTGAGTTGAGTCTTTCCAGCGCTGCGCTGCTGGTTGCCGGCGACCGTGCTCGAGCTGCGGAAATTCATCCCGCTGTTTCCACGCACGGAGCCATGACCGAGCTGGCGCCCGGCGCAGTTGAGCCGCAGGGTTGGCTGCATACTTATCTCGGGAAGCAGGCTGCGGAGCTTGGGTCGCAACTGCCGGATACCTCCTGGCCCTTTTCGGCGGAGTATTGGAACGGCCTCGAAAAGGGCCCTAGCTGGTGGCCCTGGGAGCAGCGCGCCTACTGGATCGACGGCGCTACCCGGTTGTCCATCGTAATGAAGGATGCTGCGCTGTTTCAGAAAACGCAGATCCCCATTCTGTATACCCTGCACCACGCCGCGACCCACGGGTATCTTGGTCCCGCCTATTTTGAGAACCCGGTGGGTATCGAGCACCGCTGGCCGCAGATGGTCTTCTTCCGCAGCCTGATGGCCTGTGCCGATGCTCATGCGGGTCCGGCGGGAATTGCCGAGGCCATGCGGCGGCACTACCGCAACGATCCTGCGGATTACGCACTGCCTGAGCGCAATATCACCAACCTGGAACCGATGCTGTGGTGCTACGGAAAGACCGGCGACGCGAAGCTGCTTGCCCTGGCCGAGGATGCCTGGCGTCGCTACCTGGCTCAGGCAGCCGCGAAACCCGATAGTGGCGACCTCGGTGAGGCGCGCGTCTTTGCCAACGCTCCCATTCACGCTCACGGTGTCACCTATGCAGAGACCGCGAAGCTGCCGGCAATTCTTTACACGTTCACCGGAAAACCCGAATACCTCCGCTTCGCTCTTGCCGCTCAAAAGCGCATCTTCTCGCACCATATGTTAGTGGACGGCATCCCTTCCACTTCGGAGTGGTTCCGCACGCGTACCTCGCTCGATTCGCATGAAACCTGCGACATCGTGGATCACACCTGGGGCTGGGGTTATATGCTGCAAGCCACCGGCGATGGTGCGTGGGGCGACAGAATCGAGCGTGCCTGCTTCAATGCCGGCCCGGGGGCGATCCGGAACGACTGGAAGGCGCTGCAATATTTTTCCTGTCCCAATCAGTTTCTGGCGACAGAGAAGTCTGACCACAACGTGATGGAGCACGGCGGGTACATGATGGCCTACCAGCCGAACCCCGGCCAGAATACAGCCTGCTGCGGCGGCAATGTACACCGCCTCTACCCCAACTATGCCATCCGCATGTGGATGCGCACGGCCAACGGAGGTCTGGCGGCCACGCTCTACGGCCCCTCAACGGTTCGGACTACGGTGGGCCCGGAAAACACGCCGGTGAGCATTGAGCAAACTACAGACTACCCCTTCCGGGACAGCATCACCTTCAGGTTTACCGGTCAGCACGAGGCGCATTTCCCACTTTTGCTGCGCATACCGGCGTGGTGCCGCAAGCCGCAGCTCACCGTGAACGGGGAACACGTCGCCCTCAAACCCAGTAAGGGATTCGTCACTCTAAACCGGCGCTTCCGTCCCGGAGACACTCTTATGCTCACGCTGCCGATGGAACTGGCCCGCACAGCGTGGCCCTACGGCGGCGTTGCGCTGGAGCGCGGGCCGTTGGTATTCTCTCTGCCGATTCAGGAGAAGTGGAGTACCTTCATTGTTCCTCATTTCTCCACCCCTGCTTTCCCCGGCTATAACGCCAACCCGCAAAGCGCGTGGAACTACGGCCTTGTTCTTGATTCCGGCCCGCTCAACCGCCAGGTGAAAGTACAGCAGAGTTCCGGCGCGCTCGCCGAGGATCCCTGGGCGCAGCCGCCCATCAACCTTACAGTCTCTGCACGGAAGATCGACAACTACCGGCTTCAGGACATCACCAATCAGCCGGATCAGTCCTTCACCCCTCCCCTGCCGGACCTCGCCTTCACGCAAGTTGCTACCCAGACCGAACAGATCACCCTGATTCCCTACGGGTCAACACAATTGCGCGTCACCATCTTCCCCGACTTGGAGTCTCCGGTTCGACGATGAGTCAGGCAATATTCGCCTGATCGCTGACCGCCGACCGCCCCTGTAGAATCAATCCAACTCGATGTCCTCCACCTCGACACCTCCGCGCTGGCGACGAGCCCTCGCCATCCTGCGACCCTCCCACAGCCACACGGCTTTTACCGCGACGCTGCTGCTCATGTCGTCCGTCATGGCCTCGCGCATCATCGGACTCGTCAAGACCAAGTACATCGCCTGGCTCCTGGGCCGCACCGCCGCCGCCGACGCCTTCAACGCCGCCTTCCAGCTCCCCGACATGCTGTCCTACTTCCTCATCGGGGGAGCCGCCTCCATCACCTTCGTCACCATGCTCACCCGCTACCGCGAGCAGGGCCGCGACCGCGAAGGCGAGCGGGCCATGTCCGTCATCCTCACCACCATGGGCCTGGTGCTCGGCTCGGCCATCATCATCGCCGAGTTCCTCGCGCCCCTTTTCGTCCGCCTGCTGCTCCACGGCTTTGAGCAGGACCCCGCCAAGGCCGCCCTCTGCGTCCACCTCACCCGCATCCTGCTTCCCGCACAGCTTTTCTTCCTCGGCGGAGGCGTCTTTGCCGCCGTCCTGATGTCCCGCAAGCAGTTCACCGTGCAGGCCGTCACGCCCCTCATCTACAACTGCGGCATCATCTTCGGAGGCGTCCTCCTCTACCACTATTACGGAGTCTCCGCCCTCGCCATCGGCGCAGTCGCCGGAGCCTTCCTCGGCCCATTTCTCCTCAACGCCATCTGGGCCCACCGCGACGGGATGCACTTCCGCCCCATCCTCTAATGGTCCAACCCCGGCCTGCACGAGTGGGTCCGTATGTCTATCCCGCTCATGCTCGGCGTCTCGCTCGTCTCCGCCGACAACTGGATCATCAACTACTTCGCCTCCGGAACCGGCGAGCCGTCTCGCTGCTGACCTACGCCAAGCAGCTCTTCAATGTCCCGGTCGCGCTCGGCCAGGCTGCCGGGGCGGCCTCGCTGCCGTTCCTCGCATCGCTGTTCGTCAAGCCGGACCGGGTTCCGTTCTCGCGAACCGTCAACGCCGCCGTCTCCAAAATCCTCGCCTTCTCCATCCTGCTCACCGGCTACCTCATCGCCATGGCCTACCCCGCCGTCGACGTCGTATTCCGCGGAGGCAAGTTCCACCGCGCCGACTCCGGAACCATGGCCGTCTACTTCGCCGACTTCGCCATCTCGCTCTGCCTCTGGTCCGCCCAGGCCATCTACGCCCGAGCCTTCTACGCCGCCGGCAACACCCTCACCCCCATGATCGCCGGAACCATCGTCACCGCCGTCTCGCTGCC
>JBOGMA010000071.1:0-12253 GCA_050746465.1 Acidobacteriaceae bacterium | reverse complement strand
TTGTTCTCCACCTCGCCGGTTTTGCCGTTATAGAGGTAGAGGTGCTTCCACCCATCGCGCTCCGACGCCCAGATGATTTCCTGCCCATCGTTCACGTCGTGGCGATAGATCGAGCCGTTGTCGTACTGGTTATCGCGCAGCGGCTCGTAGTCCACAAAGGTCTTGCTCTGCTCAGTGATCAGCGCCCGCGCCTTGCCGGTGTTGGCGTCCACTTCAATGACTCGGTACATCTGGGTGCCGCGCTGGTTGTAGTCAAAGGTAAAGCCGCGGCTGTCCTTCCACCACTCGGCTCTGCCAATGCTGAACGGGTTGGGAAACAGCGAGTTCTCAATCGGAATCTCCTGCTTCGTTGCGATCTGGAACAGCGAAGGCTGCTCCAGGGTCAGCAAGTCACCGGCCTTGGGATAGACCATCACGAAGGACTTCGGCTGAAGCTGGTCCGTGGGCGACGACTCGACGTAATGAACCAGTCGGCGATAGCCGGGCCGAACGCGATAGGCGACCAGGTGCTTCTAGTCCGGCGACCAAACCACGGTGCGGAGCACATAGTAGTTGTCTTCCGAGCCGTCATCGCTCAGCTCTGTCTGCTGCTTGCCGTCCTTCGAGCGTACCCACACGTTGTAGTTGTCGATAAATGCCAGCCACTGCCCATCCGGCGAAGCGACGGTATGCTCCCGGCTGTTCTCGGCTTTTGGAGTATCGTCATAGCCACCCTCGATCACGCCGTCAACCACCGGCGACCCGTTGATCGTCTCGCCGCCATCGTTTCCGCGGTTGCCGCGCCCGCGGAAACTCATCGCGTGGGTTTTGCAGGCGTAGGAGGTCAGATCGCACCGCCAGCCCTTGCCGTCAGCCCCGAACTCAATCGCCGTGTGGTTGTCCACATACCGGAATTGCCGGAAAGGCAGGTCGAATGGCTTGTATTCGTGGTCGTTTGCCTTGGAGAGCGCCGCCGCCAGCTTCGTGTGATCGAACGCCGGCTCTTTGGTAAGCTTGGTGGCGTCAACCACCATGAACTCATGCCCGCCCTCAACCGTCTTTGTATAAATGAAGGTGTCGCCCTTAGCCTGCCAATCCGGAGGGCTCGGCATATTCAGCACCAGCTTGCCGTACTTCGGTCCAATATCCAGCGACCGCTCAAAGTCTTCTCGTGTAAGTTGCGCATTTGCTGCGAGCGGAATGGCCGCCATCGCCACCGCCGCTACCGTCCATACTCCCCACTTCCTCATCAACTTCCTCCTGGAGACCCGAGCCTGGTCCGCTTGCCGTGGTCAGGCTGGCCAGTTTTGCTCAAGGCAGAATGCTAATTTAGTATTCATTATTGTAGACAATTATGGTATATAAAATTGTGCTTTCTTCCGCTATCCAAGTTGTCGATTCCCATACCGCCGGTGAGCCAACCCGGGTCGTAATCAGCGGAGGCCCTGACCTGGGGGAAGGCACGCTTGCCGAGCGGCTCCAGGTTTTTTCCAGCCAGAATGATGAATTCCGCTCCGCCGTGGTAAACGAACCCCGCGGCTCGGACGTCATGGTGGGGGCGCTGCTTTGCGAGCCCCAGGAAAAGGACTGCGTTACAGGAGTCATCTACTTCAACAACGTCGGATATCTCGGAATGTGCGGCCACGGAACCATAGGCGTGGTTACGACGCTGGCTTACCTGGGCCGCATCGGCTGCGGACAGCACCGTATCGAAACGCCTGTAGGCGTAGTCTCCGCAACTCTCCATCCAGACGGCAAAGTGACAATCGAAAACGTGCCCAGCTACCGCTATCAGAAGGCAGTGAAGGTCAATGTACCCGGCTTTGGAAGCGTGTCCGGCGATATCGCGTGGGGAGGAAACTGGTTCTTTCTCGCCGACAATCCTCCGGTTCCAGTCAGCATGCATCATATCGACGCGCTGACGGAGTTTTGCTGGGCCACGCGTCAGGCGATTGAGGCCGCAGGGATTACCGGCGCCGGTGGAGGCGAAATTGACCACATTGAGCTGTCCGCCTCGATCAGCGATCCCGAAGTGGACAGCCGCAATTTCGTTCTCTGTCCGGGAAAGGCCTACGACCGCTCGCCCTGCGGAACCGGCACCAGCGCCAAGCTCGCCTGCCTCGCCGCTGATGGGAAACTCGCGCCCGGCGAGGTTTGGCGGCAGCAAGGAATTCTCGGCACCATCTTTGAGGGCTCATATCAGCACCAGAACGGCCACCAGAACGGCAGGGTTGTTCCCAGCATCACCGGCTCGGCTTTCGTAACGGGTGAAGCCACACTCATCATCAATCCGAATGACCCCTTCCGAACCGGGATCCGCTCGTGAGTGATGCTTTTGACGTGGTGATTGCCGGCGCCGGCATCGTCGGTGCTGCCTGCGCCCGCGAGTGCGCTGCCCGTGGTCTGCGTACGGCGGTTGTGGAGCCCGGCGAAATTGGCGGCGGTGCAACTGCGGCGGGCATGGGACACATCGTGGCAATGGACGACTCTCCTGCACAACTTGCCCTCACCAGCTACTCGCAGCGCCTTTGGAACGAATTGTCCACTCAACTGCCCTCCACCGTGGAATTCGAGCGCAGCGGAACACTCTGGGTCGCAGTCGACGAAGAGGAAATGCAGGAAGTGCATCGCAAGAAGGCGCTCTACGCCTCAGTTGGAATTGAGACGGAGGTTCTCGATAGCCGCGCTCTTGCGGACGCCGAGCCCAACCTGCGTCGGCCGCTGGCGGGCGCTTTGCGCGTGCTCTCGGACGCCGTGCTTTATCCCCCTTCCGCCGCTGAGTACCTGCTGAAAGAGGCTATGGGGAATGGAGCGCGACTCTATTCCGGTCGAAGGGTGCTGTCCGCGCGCGCAGGCAAGGTTCACCTGGATGACAACAGCGAGTTATTAGCTGGAAGCATTGTGAATGCCGGAGGCGCGGAGGCCATCGACCTACTCCCGGAACTTCCCATCCGCAAGCGCAAGGGCCATCTGGTAATTACCGATCGCTACCCGGAATTTGTTCATCATCAGTTGGTCGAGCTTGGTTACCTGAAGAGCGCGCATTCCATCTCCAAAGACTCCGTCGCATTCAATATTCAGCCTCGTAAGACGGGACAGATTCTCATCGGGTCATCGCGGCAGTACGGCTCGGAATCCTCCGCGGTGGACCATCAGATTGTTTCCGCCATGCTCGAACGCGCCCGATACTTCATGCCGAATATAGGCGCGCTCTCAGCCATCCGCATCTGGACCGGCTTTCGCGCGGCCACTCCCGACAAGCTGCCTCTGATTGGCCCCTGGCCCGAGGACAAGACGCTGTTTCTGGCCGCAGGACACGAGGGGCTGGGCATTACAACTTCGCTCGGAACAGCACAGCTACTGGCGGATCATCTTGTCGGCGACCATACGAAGATCCCGATTGACCCGTACCTTCCGGAGCGATTTGTAAGGAGCGCGGCGCATGCCTGAGCAGCCGCACAATTCCGGCGCGCAGGCCATTACGCTCAATGTCAACGGCGCCAACCTGGCAGTAGCTGCCGGAACCAGCGTAGCGGCGGCCATCCTGATCGCAGGCTCGCAGACGCGCACCTCTGTTACAGGCGAGCCGCGCGCGCCCTTGTGCGGTATGGGAATCTGCTTTGAGTGCCGTGCCACCATCAACGGCATCGCGCATCGCCGAAGCTGCCAGGTCCTCTGCGAATCGGGAATGGAGGTGCGCACACAATGAAGGAGCACTTCCAGGTCCTGGTAATCGGCGCCGGCCCTGCCGGGATTGCAGCGGCTGTGCGCGCTGCCGAAGTGGGCCATAGGGTCGGTCTACTCGACGACAATCCGGCCGCGGGTGGGCAAATCTGGCGCAAGGGAGCAAGCCTGCCAAAAGCAGCGCGCCAATGGCTCGCCAGGCTCAATGCGTCCTCGGTAACGCGCTTGCAGGGATGGCACGTATTCGGCGCGCCGGAAAAAGGAGTTGTTCTTGCCGAGCGCAACAGCATCGCTTCTCCGGAATCGGCGGACTCTGCCTCGCTCGAGCTGAGCTACGACAAGCTGGTTCTCGCCACCGGAGCACGCGAGCGTTTTCTGCCCTTTCCCGGATGGACGCTGCCCAACGTCATGGGCGCGGGCGGGTTGGACGCAATGGCGCGCGCTGGCCTGCCCGTGAGCGGAAAACGAGTTGTCGTCGCCGGAACAGGCCCGCTGCTGCTGGCTGTCGCAGCGCATCTGGCTGGCCATGGAGCAAAGATCGTGTCGATCTGCGAGCAGGCGCCGTTCCGTCGTCTTCGTCCCTTCGCATTCGGCCTTCTGAATCAACCCGGCAAAGCGTTGCAGGGAGTTGGCCTTCGTTGGGCCACGCGCGGTGCCCGATTCCAAACCTCCTGCTGGCCAGTCGCCGCTAACGGACGGGACAAGCTTGAATCTGTCACGCTGTTACGGAGCGGAAAACAATGGGAAGTCGCGTGCGACTATCTCGCGTGCGGCTTTCATCTCGTGCCCAATCTGGAATTGCCTAGAATGCTTGGTTGCCGCATTCAGGACGGATTCGTTGCCGTTGACCAGTGGCAGCAAACCTCAGTTCCCAACGTCCTGTGTGCCGGAGAGCCGACTAGTATTGGCGGCGTAGACCTGGCGCTTTTTGAAGGCGAGATCGCTGGCCTGGCCGCGACCGGCTCGGTTGAAAAAGCGAAGGAGTCGATGGAAAAGCGAGCTCGCGGCCAGCATTTCGCTCGCGCACTCGAGACCGCCTTTGAGCTGGATCCGCGCCTGCGCGCTCTTCCAACCAGCGAGACCCTCGTTTGCCGCTGTGAAGATGTCTCCTGCGGCGCGCTCAGCGGCTACTCGTCAGCGCGCGACGCCAAGCTGCACACGCGCTGCGGCATGGGCCCGTGCCAGGGGCGCATTTGCGGCGCGGCTACGCAATTTCTTTTTGGATGGGCCGCGGATTCGGTGCGGCCTCCGATACTTCCTGCATTTCTCTCCAGCCTCGCAGCGGCAACTGCGCCTGCTACGGTCGCGGACTCAGACACCCCATTGAACGAGAATCGAAAGGACACACTATGAATTGGCAAGGCGTAATGCCGGCAATGACAACGGCGCTCGACAAAAACTATAAAGTCGATGCGGCCTTTATGAAGCTTCACGCGCAATGGCTACTCGACAACGGCTGCACCGGCATCATCGCGCTCGGCTCGCTCGGACAGGGCGCAACCCTCACGTTTGAAGAAAAGGAAGCAATTCTCCGCAACCTGGTCGCAACCAGTGCGGGCCGCACGCCTGTTGTCGCCGCCATCTCCGCCCTCTCCACCGACGAAGCCGTAAGTCTGGCAAAAAGCGCGGAGCAGGCTGGGTGCTCAGGCCTGATGGTCCTGCCACCGTACGTCTACAAGGGTGAATGGAGAGAGATGAAAGCGCATGTGAGCGCCATCATTCGCGCCACGCCGCTGCCCTGCATGTTGTACAACAACCCGGTTGCTTACGGGACCGATTTCATTCCCGAGCAAATCGCAGAGCTGGCAGTCGAACACATGAATCTTGAAGCAGTGAAGGAATCCAGCACCGACGTGCGCCGTGTCACCGGTATTCGCGCACTGCTTGGCGGCCGCCTTAAGCTGTTCGTCGGTGTCGATGACGCCATCGTGGAAGCAATCGCCGCTGGAGCAGTAGGCTGGGTTGCTGGCCTTGTCAATGCGTTTCCCGCGGAATCCGTCGCGCTGTTCGATTATGCAAGTGCGGGAAAAAGCGAAGAGGCCTTCGCGCTTTATCGCTGGTTCCTGCCGCTACTGCGCATGGACACGACACCTGATTTTGTGCAATTGATCCACCTTGTTCAGCAGGAAGTAGGAGCGGGCAGCGCACGGGTGCGCGCCCCGCGTTTGGAACCCGCCGGTGCGACGCTCGACGAAGCACGCAAGGTTGTGAAACATGCGCTGGCCAACCGGCCCTCGGTGCGTAGCACGCCTTTCCCAAAGGGCTAGGGCTCGCCGCGCCATTAAAATCAATTTACGGAGGGCTTCGATGGCCCTCCGTACACTTTTCCCCATCCAATCGGCGAATGCCGCATCATTGTTATAAGGAGCAACGCTGTGGAACTCAAAGGGCTATCCCTCATCGCAGGCAAGCAGGCGAAGGCATCCGGAGGCACGGAATTCCGCGCCATCAATCCTCAAAGTGGAGACTCGCTCGAACCCCGGTTCACTTCCGCGACCGTTCAAGACGTGAACAATGCAGTGGAAGCCGCGCACCAGGCGTTTGCCATTTATGGGCGTACCAGCGGACGCGAGCGCGCCCGATTCCTGCGCTCCATTGCGGACGGCATTGATGCCGCCTCCGCCGAGCTTGCCGCTCGCGGGCAATTGGAAACGGCGCTGCCGGCACAACCTCGGCTTCAAGGCGAAATCAAGCGCGCCGCCAATCAGTTTCGACTCTTCGCTGATCTGGTGGAGGAGGGCTCCTGGGTTGCTGCCTGCATTGACACCGCGTTACCCGACCGGCAGCCGCTGCCTCGACCCGACCTCCGCTCCATGCTTCGCCCCATCGGACCAGTCGCTGTCTTCGGCGCGAGCAATTTTCCTATTGCGTTTTCCGTTGCAGGGGGCGATACAGCCTCAGCCCTCGCCGCAGGCAATCCGGTTGTGGTGAAAGCACACCCCGCGCATCCAGGAACAAGCGAAATCGCTGCGCGCGTGATTGCAGCAAGCGTAGAAGCCTGCGGCTTGCCCGCCGGAGTCTTTTCACTTGTCTTTGATTCGGGAATTGAAATAGGCAAGGCGCTCGTCCAGCACCCGCTCATCTGTGCAGTCGGATTCACTGGCTCGCTCGGCGCAGGGCGCGCGCTGATGGACCTTGCCGCGCAAAGGCCGCGGCCTATCCCGTGCTTCGCCGAAATGAGCAGCACCAACCCCGTCTTTGTGCTGCCGTCCGCTTTGCGGGAGCGCGGTTCTCAGATTGCCAACGGCCTGTACAATTCCTTCACCGCCAGCGCCGGACAAATGTGCACCAAACCGGGGATGGTATTTCTTCCTGAACAGCACGAGGCGGAAACATTTGTTACCGAGTTGCGCGCCCTGGTCTCAGGCAGCAACGTTTTTACTTTGCTCACGCCCGGAATCGCGGCCAGCTACGATAAGGCACTTCAGAACCGCACCAGCCGCAAGGATTTGAAAGTTGGAACCGCCACTGCAAAAAAATCTGACGGGTGCGGCGCTTCCGCTGCGCTGCTCGAAACCCGCATCGATGACTTCCTCAACAATCCCGAACTGAGCCATGAGCTTTTCGGGCCGTCATCCTTAATCATTCGTTATCAGGAGCGCGAGTCCATCATGCGCGCCGCCGAATCCCTGGATGGCCATCTGACCGCGACCGTGATCGGCTCCGCCGAAGACCTCATCGAATATCGTGATCTCGTCGAAGTCCTCGAAAAGAAAGCGGGTCGCGTCATCTTCAACGGCTTCCCAACAGGCGTGGAAGTCTCCCACTCCATGGTGCATGGCGGTCCCTATCCATCGACGTCCGACAGCCGATTTACATCCGTGGGCAGCCAGGCCATTCTCCGCTTCGCGCGGCCTGTCTGCTACCAGGGATTTCCCGACGCGGCCCTGCCCGATGAGCTTCGCAACGCAAACTCTTTAAAGATTCTGCGGAAGCTGAATGGACACATGACTACCGACCCGGTGGAGTGAAGTCCGCAAAGCTCGTTATTGTTTGGCTTCAGCGGCCGTTGAAGTCTCTATCGGAGTCCCGTCCTTACCCTTGCGCGGACGGATGAGGAAATAAACCGGCACGCCCAGCGCTACGATCCCGAACCCCGGCCACGTCGTAGTTGGCCGATACCAAAACAGCACGACAAGAATCACCGACGCACCGAGAATGTAAAGCGCTGGCACAACCGGATATCCCCAGGTCCTATATGGCCGCTCCGCGTGCGGACGGGTTTTGCGCAGCCGGAAAACGCCGGCAATCGTAAGGATATAAAACAGCAGCGCTGCAGAAATTACATAATCCAGCAAATTGCTGTAGAGGTTTCCGTACTGATGAGTCGCCGGATTATAGGTCCGCGGAAACACCAGCACCACCGACCACAGCCCCTGCAGCAGCAGCGCCCATCCAGGCACGCGAGCCCTGTTGAGCCGCTTCGCAATTCCGAAAAACAACCTGTCCTCGGCCATCGCATACGATGTTCGTGCCCCGGCCAGAGTCAGCGCATTTACGGTTCCAAAAGTTGAGACCATGATGGCAGCAGCCATAAGTCCCGCACCGAAACGCGGAAAGACTACGCGCAAAACAGCGGTCGCAACTCGGTCATCCGCTACGTGCTGCATTGCCGGCAGCGGCAGCGTGACAAGATACGCGACGTTCGCCAGCAGGTAAAGAAAAATAACCAGCGATGTCCCGATCAAGAGCGAGAGCGGCAAGGTGCGGTGCGGGTTCCTAACCTCGGGCGCCACAAACGTGATGTCGTGCCACGAATCCGCCGAAAACAGAGACCCGGTTTGAGAAATGCAGACCGCAACAAATAATCCCGCAGCAGTCATCGCCGTCAATCCGGAGGCGAGTGAAACCACTCCATGCGCGCTCCACGCGTGCTGGAAATTAGTTTGAATGGCCGCGGAGTTAGCTCCCAAAGTCAGCCCCAGCACAATCAGAGCGATCAGCGCTCCCATCTTCGCGACCGTAAAAGTATTCTGCACAATCTTGCCGTATTCAAGCCCGCGGCAGTTTGTGAGGGTAAGCAGCACGATAATGCCGATGGCCAGCGCCTGCGCAGTCGAGAGCGACACCGCATAATGGCTGGAAATATGAACAGGAGCGACCAGGTAGTGGGTCTCTGAAATTCCGGGAATAAGCACGCCGGTGAATCGCGCAAACGCAATCGCCACGGCGGCAATGGTGCCCGTCTGGATCACTGTCCACAGCGTCCAGCCATAGAGAAATCCCCACAGTGGCGAAAAGGCTTCGCGCAGATAGATATACATCCCGCCGGCCTTCGGCATCATCGCCGCCAGTTCGCCGTACGTGAGCGCTCCACTTATGGTGAGCACGCCAGTGATGGCCCATGCCACCAGCAGCCAGCCTGCGCTGCCTATCTGGCGGGACATTTCCGCCGACACGATGAAAATTCCCGACCCGATCATGATGCCGACAACGATCATGACCGAGTCGAATAGCCCCAGGCCCGTTTTGAATCCTGTTGAGGACACGTTGGCTTCAACCGGCGCTTTGCTTTTATCCGTCACCCTTTGTTCCAGTTTTCGAGAATGCCGAACAATGCAGATGATTGTATACAAAATGTGATACGGCTTTCACGCGAGCGGAGGCGCAACCCCGCCCTGGTGAACTGGACCGCGGTTTGCAGGGTTCCTATTTGGAATAAAACTGAATATCCAGGGTGCGAAGATACGTGTGCAGACCCGCGTCCTGAATGGGCATAATGTAGGCGTCTGCTCCGGACTCATTCCGATGCTCATGCCAGTATCCCGGAGGTGTCACAAACGCTGACCCGGACTTCCAGTCCGCGCGCACCGGGTCCTGGATGGAGCCGTCCGCATTCAGGACGGCGCCCACAAGCGTGTAGACCCCCGGTTTGGCATCCACCACATAATCCACCGCCACAGACTGATGCCGATGCGGCATTTGGCGCGCTCCCGGCGGGGCTATTCCAAACATCGTCCACAGAACATGCGTAATCGTCATGGTCTGCTCGAACTTCCGGTTCGCAAGCAGAATGCTGATGCGGCTGCGGCGCGAAGCCTGCGGGTCGGCCTTGGCTTTCTCCAGTTCCGCCATTATGGTTTCGCGCGTGTAAAGCGTGGGACGGAACCGGGGTTCGGACTGCTTGACTCCCAGGTAGGTCAGGAGCGGCGAGTCGTCCACGCGATAGAATGCCGAGTCTTCTTCGGCGGCGTGTTCGGCCCGAGTTCCAGGCAGGACGAAGATATCCCCCTGCTTCCATTCCATCGTGCTGCCGCCGAATTGAGTGCGGCCGCGGCCGCGGATGACGTAATAGAATTCGCCCGTAGCGCATGGCTCCACATTGAGCCGATCTCCGGCGTTGATACGTACAAAGCTGGCCAGCAGCCCCGGGGTCGTCGCCGGTGAAGGGCAGCGCAAATCGCTGCTGATGTCCAACGGGATAATCCGGCTCTCGCCTGAGGCGTACAGGTCGGCGCCGAATTCGCGATAGGGAATTTTGGGAACTGATCCGGACGCGATCGGATTCACCGCCTTGGTGTACTCAAAAATTTCCACGTCTTCCATGAATGACGGCGCAGCAATAGCGGTATTTTCCATAGCGAATCTTCCCTCCCGTGGCTTCGATGCGTACTTTACCAGATTGCTATTCTTTCCAAAAGTCATCCGTTCCCGCGGCAGGTTGACACTCCCCGCCCCGGATGAGAGCGTACAGGCGGGGGAGTTAGGACCCACGATCCCGTGCTGCAAAGGAGCTGCCGGAGCACTTTATGAGCAAAACAGTTGTGAAGCACCCTGACAAAACCGCTAACACCGGCGCGTATTCTGCCGGACTTATTAACGATGGATGGCTATTCATAAGCGGACACGCTTCGCAAAATCCGAAATCCGGCGAAGTCATCAGCGGCACCATCGGCGAGGAGACGGACCGCACGCTGAGCTCCCTCGGCAAAGTACTTAAGGAGGCTGGCTGCGGCTTTGAGGACGTGGTGAAGTGCACCTGCTATCTCGCCCGGATCGAAGATTTTGACGGCTTCAATGCCGCCTATTCACGATTCTTCCCCAGCGCGCCTCCCGCGCGAACCACGGTTCAGGCGGTGCTTTGGGGTGGTCTGAAGGTGGAGATTGACGCGATCGCCCGAGTGCCCAAACAATCCGAATAAAATGCCCTGATTCAAAAAAGGAAAAATCTTTATGCGCTTTCGTCTTTCATGCACATGGTTCAGCATCGCGGCCGTCGCGGCATTCTTTTTAGGAGCCTGCCCGTTCGTCGGCGCGCAACCCGCCACGCTTGCCGCCACGCCGCCCATGGGTTGGAATAGCTGGAACCATTTCGGCACCAAAGTGACGCAAGCCGACGTGCGCGCCGCCGCTGACGCCATGGTGGCCACCGGAATGCGCGACGCCGGATATATTTACGTCAATATTGACGACTCATGGGAAGGGAAGCGCGACGCGCAGGGCAACATCCATCCAAACAGCAAATTCCCGGACATGAAGGCCCTTTCGGATTACGTGCATTCCAGAGGGCTGAAGCTCGGAATCTATTCCTCCCCCGGACCCAAAACCTGCGGAGGCTACGAAGGCAGCTACGAGCATGAGCAGCAGGACGCCAATACCTATGCCAAGTGGGGCATTGACTATCTCAAATACGATCTATGCAGCTACATGAAGATCATGAAGCTGCACGACCCGAACCAGGATCCGCGCAAAGCGCAGGCCATGATGGAAGCTGCTTACGCCAAAATGCACCAGGCGCTCGTAGCCACGCACCGGCCCATCGTCTACAGCCTGTGCCAATATGGCGTTGGTTCCGTCTGGAAGTGGGGACCAAAGGTCGGCGGAAATTTGTGGCGCACTACCGATGACATCAGCGACCACTATCGCAGCATGGCGCTGATCGGCTTCTCGCAGGCAGGTCTGGAGAAATTTGCCGGACCCGGCCACTGGAACGATCCTGACATGCTGGAGATAGGCAACGGCGGTATGAACGCCGACCAGTACCGCACTCAGATGAGCTTGTGGGCGATTCTCGCGGCTCCGCTGCTCGCGGGAAACGATTTGAGCAAAATGGACGCGACCACTAAAAGCATTCTCTTGAACAAAGAAGTAATCGCCGTCGATCAGGACAAACTCGGAATCCAGGGCCACCGCGTCGGCCCTCCGCAGATATGGGAAAAGCCTCTGAGCGGCGGAGCCAAAGCCGTAGGAGTATTCAACTATGTCACAGATGACGAAGCCGAGCCCTTCACCCTCTACTTCAAAGATGTCGGATTCTCCGGCCCCGTTCACGTGCGCGATCTTTGGGCACACAAAGACCTGGGCGTTCTCAACGGTTCCTATACCGTCACCGTTCCGCAGGGCGGCGTAGTCATGCTCAAAATCTGGAAATAAGCGCGCAGTTCGCGCTTGCAAAGTACAGTCATCCGGAACGCGCGAGTAGCCTGGGGTATGGTGACTTAACGTATGACGCTGAACCAAATAGAAACTCCAGCAATCGTCATTGATGCCGAAATATTGGATCGTAATCTCCGCAGAATGGCGAGCTATTGCCGCGACCATAACCTCGCGCTGCGTCCTCACACCAAGACGCATAAAATGCCGGAAATCG
>JBOGMA010000070.1:0-3671 GCA_050746465.1 Acidobacteriaceae bacterium | reverse complement strand
CTCCCGTACGGAGTGTGGGGATCAACCTCCTGCGTGTACCACGCCTGGCTCACCTTGCGCTGAATCAGGCTGACGTACCACGGATAGTTGAAACCGTTGCTGCCGCCGGTCACGCTTACCGGCTGATTGGGACCCTGCTGCGTGGGCGCCATGGAACGCGGCATTGAGGGAGCCGCCTCGCCATATTGAGCGCTGTTCTGCTGGTGCGTGGGCTGCGCATGCTTCGGGGCCGGCCGTTCCACGTGAGCCTGCTGGTGTTTGGGCGCTGGCTGCTCGTGCTTCACCACCTTCTTCTTTGGAGGAGGCGGCATTTTGCGCTCGGGAATGGGAACCGCGTCCGGCGGCGGCACGGCGGCGATGGAGGGAAGCGGCGGCGCGGGTGAGGGCGAGGGCATTTCCGTGGCCAGCACGTTGGGCGTGGGCGGCGTGTCCTGCGGCAAGGGAAGCGCGGGCGCGGAGCTTACCAGCGTGGCCTGAATCGCGCCGGGAGCCTGCTGGTTGCCCCACTCGTTGTGGTGCATGAAGCGCGAGGCAAAGCTACCGAGCACAATGGCGGCGATGAATCCAGCGTGGAGCAGCAGCGACCCGGGGATTTTCGCCCCTCCCATGGTTTTGGGATCGAGGTCAAGTGCGGGCTCGTGTTGTGAGGCGCGTCCCTGCATACCTATTTATGAGACGCAGCGCCCTTCTGAATGGGCTGAGTCACGATGCTGATGTGGGTAATGCCGGCCTGCTTCACCGCGTCCATTACGGAGGCAAAAGCCCCGAACGGCACCTGCTGGTCAGCCTCAACGTAGATGACCTGGTCTGAGGGATTCACGCCCGGCTTGGCGAGCAGCGAAGGCAAATCCGCCAGGTTGACAGGCTTGTCCTCGAGAAAGACTTCCTGGTCCTTGTTGATGGTGACCACCATGCGCTGCTGCGTGATTTCGTGCACGGTCTTGGTCTTGGGCACGTTGACTTCAATGCCGGATTGCAGAACGGGCGCGGTCAGCATGAAGATGACGAGCAGCACCAGCACCACATCGACGAGCGGCGTGATGTTGATTTCCGAAAGCGACGTGCGGGTAGCCCCGTTGCTAGCTGTGAAGGCCACGCGCGGCCTCCCTTTCAATCGGGTCTTCCTTGGGTTTCAGCGTGACTTCTTCCAGGCTGTTCAGAAGCTCGCGAGCGAAGTCGTCCATGCGTGCTCCGAAGTCGCGGGCCTTTGCGGCGTAGCTGTTGTAGGCGACGACAGCGGGCACGGCGACCAACAGTCCAGCGGCGGTGGTGATGAGGGCTTCGGAAACGCCTGGAGCAACGGCGCGCAGGGTTGCGGCTCCCGCGGTGCCGAGGCCGTGGAAGGCATCGACGATGCCCATCACGGTTCCGAAGAGGCCGATGAAGGTGGCGGTGGATCCGATGGTAGCCAGCGAGGTGAGGCGCTTTTCCATGGAGGTAAGCGACTCGCTCGACGCGGTCTGCGCGGCGCGTTCCAGCGCGGTGATGTTGGTCGGAGGGCCAAAGCCTCCGGTCTGCCGGCGATAGGTCTCGTACACCTCATCGAAAACGGCGACCAGCGGGCTGGGTCTGAACTGTTCGCTGACGGTAGCGATTTCCTGCAACCGCTGCGCCTTGCGGAAGGCACGCAGGAAGCGGCGGCTCTGCGCGGCGGCGCGACGGAAGCTGCCCCACTTGCCGAGAATCACGGCCCATGACCAGACGCTCATGACGAATAGAACCGCCAGCACAATCAGGGCGACTGATCCGCTGTTGCGGAGCATTTCCATGATGGCGCTGCCACCGGCGGGCTGAGGCGCGGGAACGCCGGTGTCCGCTTGCAGAAGAAAGAGGGCGAAGAGGAGGTGTGTCATTGGTACTCTCGTTTAACGGTATCAGAGATGAGGCCGGGGTGCAGCGTTCCGCTAGCAGCTTTCAGGTTGTAGATTTTGGTTCAGCAACTTATCGGGGACTGGCCTGTTGGTAAGATGCGAAACGATGGCGATTTGCGGGGCAGCCATAGCCTGGGGCGTGAATCCCAAGGAGAAGTCGTGAGTCTCACGGTATCTGAAAACAGCTCAGGCGAAATATCCACAAAACCGAAGCGGCATTCTCCAGTATTTCTGGCTGTCTTTGCGGTGTTTGTCGTGGCGACGGGGATCTATCTGGCAGGAACCGTGATCGGGGTGGTGTCCGCGCATCCGTCCCACCACGATACGCAGTGGTTTTGGGCCAGCGGGCACTTACTGGTGCATGGGAAAAATCCATATGACCGGCAAGCTATGGGCCACATGGAAACTGAACTGGGTTTGACGCAGCATCGTGCAGTGCCGATGACGCTGAATCCTCCGTACGCCCTATTTCTTCTGATGCCGATAGGGCTTTTGGGGCCAAGAACGGGAGTGGTGGTATGGGCCTTGCTGCTGACGGCATTTCTGGCGATATCGGTGAGGAGTTTGACAGCGATCTCGCAGCAACATGAGCGCAGCGTTCGATGGCTTGCATGGCTCTTTGTTCCGGCGCTGTCCTGTGTCGAGATAGGACAAACTGGCCTGATCGTTCTGCTTGGGTTGGCGCTGTTTCTGCGTTTTCACCGTAGCCGCCCGTTCTGTGCGGCTATGGCGCTCTCTCTTTGCGCGATCAAGCCGCATCTACTTTTACCGTTTGGCTTGGTTATGCTGGTTTGGATATTGGCTCGAAAAAAATGGTTGATTTTGGCTGGCGCGGCGCTGGCTATGGTGATCGAGAGCCTTATCGCTGTGCTGTTTAATCATGCAATCTGGGCAAATTACCGAACCATGATGCACACTGACCGCTTCGTCAACTATTTTGTTCCGACGTTGGGATCCGAACTGCGGTTCGCTGTGCGGCCTGCTGCCATATGGATTGAGTTTATTCCTGCGTCTCTGGGTTGCATTTGGGGGCTTTGGTATTTCTGGCGAAACCGGGGGAGATGGGACTGGCGAACCCATGGCTCGCTGCTGATCCTTGTTTCACTGGTCGTCGCGCCATACTCGTGGTTCACAGATCAGGTCCTTGCGCTTCCCGCGATATTGTTTGTGCTGTTGGGGAAACGTGAGCTAAGGCGGGGCAGCCTGACTCTGCTGCTGGCTATTATGAGCGCGGCGGAACTTGAAATGATGAAGCTGGATATCTATTCCGAGATTTACATTGCGCAGTGCCTGGCATGGCTGGCGTGGTATCTTTACGCAACCAGCGGCAGGCCTCCGGCGCCGGCTGCCCTACCTGCGGACGTGAGGAATGGAAATGCGGTTTCCGCTTGAATTTGCCTTGGCCTGTGCCGCGGCCGTCATGTTCATACTCGCGGGAAGGCTTTTTGTGCAGCGCCCGGAGCAGGTCTACCGTGCCATTTCTTTTGGCAAGGAACCGGACCGTCTGGGCGTGCGCCTGCTGCGTGGAGTGGGATGGTTCTATATAGTTGCCGGAAGCATCGCGGCGGTGTTGTTTCTCGTCGGGACCCTCTTCATCTGGTTTCACTCCCATTAACCTGTCCACTCCTGCTATGCTGCGCGGAGCGGCGGAACCTGGCGATTTCGCTCACCCCCATCAATCCTGCTATTCTGCGCGGAGCGGCGGAACCTGGCGATTTCGCTCACCCCCATCAATCCTGCTATTCTGCGCGGAGCGGCGGAACCTGGCGATTTCGCTCACCCCCATCGATCCTGCTATTC
>JBOGMA010000069.1:0-5579 GCA_050746465.1 Acidobacteriaceae bacterium | reverse complement strand
AGATCGATCTGCTCGATATGGTTCTGTTTTTCGCAGAAAACAGATATCGCATCATGGTCACGACCCTTTTGGGGCTGGTCCTGGGAATAATGCTTGCGCTTTTGCTCCGCCCAACATTTACCGCCATTGCCGTTATCCTCCCACCCGAACAGCAGAGCTCTTCCGCTTCCGCTTTGATGGGGGAACTAGGCTCACTCGCGGGCTTAGCCTCAAAATCGAACCTGTCGATCAAAAATCCATCGGATATGTATGTGGGGCTCCTCGAAAGCCGCACCATAGCGGACGGGCTCATCAAGAAGTTCGATCTGCAGCAGGTGTATCAGACCAAGTTGGTTATGTCGGCCCGCAAAGTGCTTAAGAAACACTCCACCATCACGTCTGGTAAGGATGGCTTAATCACCATCACCGTCAAGGAGCACGATCCGAATCTGGCAAGTGACCTGGCCAATGGTTATGTGAGCGCCCTGCATTCCATGAATTCAAATCTCGCCCTCACAGATGCGGCGCAGCGGCGGGAGTTTTTTGGTCAGCAGCTGGATGAAGAGAAGAAGGCTCTTGCCGACGCGGAGAAGGCATTTAAAGATACTGAAGTGAAGACCGGAGTGATTCAATTGAGCGGGCAGGCTGAATCGGTCATCAGCCGAATGGCCGCCCTCAGCGCGCAAATTGCCAGCCAGGAAGTGCAATTGCGGGCGATGAAGACATTTGCGACCGATGAGAATCCAGACTTGATCCGCGCTCAGCAGTCAATCGAAGAATTGCGCAAGCAGCTCGCGCAATTGCAGGCTGTGCAGTCCAAGGAAGCCCCGGGCGGCTTCTCCTTGTCGGCGGGAAAGGTCCCGGAAGCGTCGCTGGCATATATGAGCAAATACCGCGATCTCCAGTTTCATGAGACGTTGTATCAGCTTCTAGCGACGCAGTACGAAACCGCGCGCATCGACGAGGCCAAATCCGCCCCGTTGATTCAGGTGGTCGATAAGGCTGTTCCACCGGAGAAGAAATCCGGGCCGCCCCGTGTTCTGATCATACTTGGCGGCATATTGGTTGGGCTCCTGCTCGGTGTCCTGTGGTCGCTGGCTATTCGTTCCTGGACAAACATGCGGAACACCCCCGAAAAGACGCTGAAATTGGATCACATCCGGATGGCGCTTCGGAAATAACTTTTCTCCTGTCGGTCGCACCGACCGAATCGCTTTCAGTTTTGATCGCCTCGCAGCAGCATCGTAAGCTACGCAAGAGACAGCTTTGAACATAATTGGCGATATAACTGGACATGCCGTTGTGCGATCATATCCCAGCGATATGTTGCGGCATACGCTAAACTCTGGGTTCGTATATAGTTCCGGGCACTACTATCGGTCGTGAGGACTTCCGCCTGTTGCAACGCTTCCTCTGGAGTTGCCGTAAAGATCACAGCCCGCTCCAAATTCTCCGTCACCTGAGACCCTCTGGTCGTGATGACCGGGGTGCCAAGATTCATAAACGCGAGCAGCGAAGATCTTCTCTCCGAAGCTCCGTCCGGAAATGGAAGATACGCCACTCCGCATTCACTTAGCGCCGCGTTGAGTTCAGGGCCATTCAGTCCGACGCGCCACTCCACCGGCAAGCCAGCGCTCTGTTGACGCAGGGACCTATAGTAGCTCTCCTGCCCACCAAATTGGGACCCAATAATTAGAACCTTGACTTTCCCGGGATTGGCAAGAGATAGCCGTGCCAGTTCGAGCACCTGCTCTAATCCCTTGTTCGGTCGTATGAGCCCAAAGTAGCCGATGGCGTTCGGCACCGCGTCCTGCCGGCAGGCTGAAACCTGGACATTTGAGCCTATTGGTATCACGACGCTCTTTTTTTTTATCCAAGGCGCAAGCCTCAATGCCGCCTCCCGCTCGAAGTGGCTGGTAAAGATCAGAGTCCTTGCAGGACCAAAAAATCCATAGAGCGAAAGCCTGCGAACTGGATGGGCCTGGGTTACCTCGTGAACCGTAACGACAGATGGCCGGCAACAGCTGAGAAGCTGCGGCCCCAAAGCGTGGCCATAGCCGACGGAGGGGTACTGAAGATGGACAATGTCCGCCCTTGCTTTATCGACAGCCTTGAGAATCGCCTTGCCATCTCGCAAGCGCCACGACTTTTGTTCTACCAATCCTACGCTCATGCCCTCAGACCGCAGAGCCTCGGCCAGCGAACATGTGTAGTCTCCAACGCCACAGGCCTCTGGCGGATAGCTGCCGCTGACAAGCAGAATCCTCACGCGATCCGCCGTGCAAAAATTGGTTCGTGATTTAGCACCTGTAAGGAAGCGGCGATTCCCATTCCAAGAATGAACCAAAAATGGCCAAACACGCCTGGAAATCCGGTGATCGTTGCCAATATCAGCATCTCCGCACATGCGATTGAAAGGACCAGAGGCGCCTGGTCGAAGTAGCACTTGCTGAGAATGGTTCTTGATGTTTGGAAGAGGCCGGAAAACATTACTCCAAAAAACGCGCAGAATGCCGTGAACCCAACGATTCCGGTATTTGAGAGTATTAGCACCACTACGTCGTGTGAGGTAACACTGGCCCATCCGACCCCGAGTACAGGATAGTCAAGGAAGTATTGAAACGCATAGTAGATTGTCTTAGCCCGCTCTAATGCAGAGTACGACCCGCTCTTGTTTAGTAGTCCGCTTCCGATGACCTCGCGAACAATGCCGAATGCGAAATAGGCGCCGACAAGGGCAAGCGCACCGCACCCGGCGAGGACAATGAGGCCTGCCCGCAGGCGACCTGAGCGATAGAGCGCCCAACAGGCGATCCCGAACAAAAGCACCAAACCGAGATATCCGGTGCTCGATGTGGACGCCAGGCAGACTACGACGAGTAAAAAGGCAATTATGCGGTCTTTGTAGCGTCCAAAGACGTATCCGGTGCCGAGGACCGCCGGAAGCGTGAACACCAGCCCGATCAACAAAGTCTGAACCAGTAGGCTCGGCTCGACCGCAACAGAGGACAGCCGGGAAAGCCCCAGAGCGCCCATCGTTTCCTTGTATCCTCCAGCCGAGGGTGTGATGCTGTTGTTGAACACCATCGCCGGGTACGGAAGATCGAATAGGTTCAGCGCGAACTGGAAAAGCCCCCATATCGCAGCGAATGCGCAGGAGGCCAGATATAGAGCGGAGCTCCGCCGGAATTCTTCTGGACGGGTGTTTTTATTCGCGATGAGGACCGTAAATGCAAAGCCAATGAGGATGTAAAGCAGACCGGTTATGTTTTTTGAGGAAAAGACAAGTGGAGTGGTGCTGAAATCCGTTAGCAGCGGCGACATAATCTGCAAACGGCCGTTGATCCAGAGTGGCATGAGCAAGGACAATGCGCATGCCGCAACAAAGGAAAATAGGTAAAGGATAGGCCGGCGCAGCTCATGCTTGATTCGTATTTCAAACCTGAAAAGGCCTACTACCGCCCAGCGCAGCAGGAGCAGAATCGCAAGATAAAGCCATACCTGAACACCCGACCCTGAATCTCCGGAGCCAACGTTCACAACGGCCGATGCCGAGAATGGCAAAAAGAAGATTGCCATTGCGTAAACCCATTCCGGTTTGAGAATGATCATCACCGCACTAAGCGGCAAAATGATCCACCCCAGAACTGTGATCGTCATTGCGCTACCAGAGAATTCACGAGTTAGGCTCGAGTGCTATTGAGCGGTTCTCGCGTTTATGAATTGACACAGCCAGCTTTTCGCCGTCGCGCAGGCCTCGTCGCTTCTCGTCACATCGCTTCTTAGTGTCTTTTCCTAACAGAGGACGGACTATATAAAGCAGGTGCATCATCACAATCCAGAATTCTCCGCGTACTCTGCCCAGGTTCTTGTAAAGGAATAATGCCCTGCCGCGAGCGGCGTGATAGCAGGTAAATTCAGACTCCAAACCTCCTGTAAGACTACTCACCTTGTGCCACAACTTGGCTTTGGGGATAAAGAACATTCGCAATTGCTGCCTGCGTGCGCGAAGCAGAAAATCGCTATCGTCCGAGTAGACAAAGTACCTTTCATCCATCAGGCCAATCTGCGAGAAGACATCTCGCCGAATCAAAATGCAACATGTGGGAGCATAGTCCACCAAACAGGGATCATTGAATTGCCCGATGTCCTCCTGATTTTCGCCACGGTGATAGTTGCGGAATCCCAGCAGAGGCTGGAATGCTCCTCCTGCGGCCCAGATGCGACTGGGTTCATCAAAATAGAGGATCTTTGGACAAACCATGTCGCTTTTTTGTTGATATAGGCCGTCCGCCAGCAACTCAAACAGTTGTGGGTCAAATCCCGTGTCATTGTTGATCAGCAGAATCAGTCCACAACCGTCATCCATAGCCGCCTGAATGCCCTGATTATTAGCCTTCGCGACGCCCCGATTGTCCGGATTCGCGATCACCTTGAGCCTGGGATCGTCCCAGGCGCGGAGCAATTCAAGAGTTGAATCCTGCGATGCGTTGTCGATCGCATAAATCAAAATATTCCGGTAAGTCTGGGCGCTGGTACAGCGCAGGAAATCGTTCAGGATATTTGCACTATTGTATGTAACGGTAACAACACCAATGGTTGGTCGCTCAGCCATGAAGCAAACCTCTTTCGCGCATTTCAGTCAGAGAAGTCTCGTACAATTGAGGTCCCAACTCATTTTGTCCAGCCCACGCCAGAAACTTCTCAATGCCCTGATCGAACTTCCACGATGGTGCAAAATCCAAAATCTCACGTACCTTTGTCATATCGGCAGTGTTGTGGCGGATATCGCCTGCGCGGAAGGCGCCGGTGATTGAGACTGGCGAGCGGCTGCCAAAATAGTCGACTATTTTCTGGACCACCTCTGCGACGGTAACTGCCGCACCCGTACCCACGTTGAGAGCGGCGGCCGGCTGGGCAGGCGCTTCAATACAGCGGACGGTCGCCTCCACCACATCATCAATGTAAACGAAATCCCGGCTCTCCTTGCCATCCTCAAATATATAGATCGGTTCATTGGCCTGGGCCTGATTCGAGAAAATGGCCAGGATTCCGGTGTAGGGGTTTTTCAATGATTGCCCAGGACCATAGACGTTCTGATAGCGCAGGGCAAATCCGTTGATCCGCAAGGTGGCGGCGTACATCAGGACCATCTGCTCCTGAACCTGTTTGGTAAGCCCGTAAAGTGAGGACGGTCGGAAGGGAGCGTCTTCGCTTGTGGGCGTCATGCGAGTATCAAGCCCGCACTTCGGGCATTTAGGTTCGAAGTATCCGCCCTTCATATCTTCGACGGAGCGCGGAGCCGGGAAAACCAGGCCATGTTCGCCGCAGATGGCGGCGCCTTCGCCGTGGATGGCACGCGACGAGGCAACCACCACGTTCTGAATGGACGTTTTACCAGCCAGCAGCAGCTCCATCAATGTGGCCGTGGCCCCAATGTTCACGTCGGAGTAGTGGCGGACGTTGTACATGGATTGGCCGGTCCCAGTTTCAGCAGCCAGGTGAACGAGCGCGTCCTGGCCCTTAAGCGCCTGGCGGCAGAGATCTTCATCACGAACATCTCCGCGGAACAAATGGACAGCATCGCGCAGGTCTCGGGG
>JBOGMA010000068.1:0-2870 GCA_050746465.1 Acidobacteriaceae bacterium | reverse complement strand
AGGATGCGGTGGAGGCCTATCTGGAAGAAGCTCACCGGATGGGCTTCACAGTGCTACGCATCATTCATGGCCGCGGTATCGGCGTACAGCGCGAGACGGTACGCAAGATTCTGGCGCGCACGCCCTAGGTGATGGCCTTCAGCGATGCCCCGGCGGAGGCCGGCGGCTGGGGAGCAACGATAGTGACGCTGGCGAAGGAACCTCGTGTAGCGCAACAGAACCTCAACTGCTAAGGAGCGCCGCTAGGAGTGCGCCGCACTACGGCGGAGCCCACGATCAGATGGTGCTGGAGGAATGGCCGAGCGGTTGAAGGCGGCGGTCTTGAAAACCGTTAACGGGGAAACTCGTTCGGGGGTTCGAATCCCTCTTCCTCCGCCAGAAAACAAAGAACTTACCGAATCACAAGCACGGGGCGGAATCACCCGAATATCGGCTCCGTGCAAACGGGATGCAAACGGTCGCATCAATTTGCCCTCCGAGCGCGCTCTTTTTCTATTGCAGACCGCAGCCGCGATTCAAAGCCATCCACCGCTAGCTGATCATCGCCCGCTAACACGTGCGCGTACGTGTTGAGCGTGATCGTCGCGTTTGCATGGCCGAGCCTCTCTTGAACGATTTTGATAGGAACGCGCTGCCTGAGGAGCTGTGAAGCATGGCTGTGCCGCAAGTCGTGAAAACGGATGTGGCCGAGCCCGATTTTGGCCGCAAAGTCCGCGTACGATGCGCTGAAGCTATCGGGCTTCCAGGGCGACCCATCGGGCAGCGCAATAACCAAATCGAGATCAGTTTTGTACTCCTTGCCAAATAGCGCTCGATTCTTTGCCTGCTCGTTTTTGTGGACTTCGAGACTTTCTTTGAGAAAAGGTGGCATCGTAACGAGTCGGCGTTTTTTCCCTTTCGGGATTTTGAATTTCAGTCCACCGGCGCGGGTTTGTTCAAGCGACTGAGCTACTGTTAGCTGGCCGGAAACGAGGTCAACATCGCACCAACGCTGCGCCAGGATTTCTCCGCGGCGGAGTGCTGTGCACAACCCGTAAACAATGGGCTGATAGAACGGCGCCCCAAGAGCCGCTTGTATGAGCCACGCACTTCGGTCTTCATCCAAGGCGTGCATTTCCTTATCGACGGGTCGCGGTGCTTCTACGGCCTCTGTCGGATTCGTTGCCCGAAGCCGCCAGGCTACTGCTTGTTTTAATGCTCTATGCAACACCCTGTGGAAATGGAGCACCGTACGCGCACTCAAACCGCCTTCGGTTTGTTTGCGGCCCTTGGTCAAAGCCCATGTGTAAAACTCCGCGATTTGGACCGGCTGAAGTTTTGCCAGTTTTATACTGCCGAGCTTTGGGTCGATATCTCTTCGTACGATTTGCTCGTACCGCTCGAATGTCTTGCCAGCCAGATTCGGTTTTGCGTAAGCCAACCAGCGGTCGAGGAATTCGCCAACGGTCGCTTTTGTCGGCTCAGTATACGAACCCTCATCGAGTGTTCGCAAGATTCGAGTGAGCTCGGTTTGGGCAGCTTTCTTAGTGCGGAAGCCCCGCGTCCACCGATGAGAGTCGCGCAGCGTGCCATCTTTGTCGGGGCGCTTACCCTCGTAGATGACAATTGCCCAGCGCTTCTCGCCGCCCTTCAGCTCGTAATTGCGGATGTGGCCCCTCATTTGGTCTACCTAGCCGACGGATTCTACCGCCGGTCTCGAACTCGAGGGAGAATTTAGCATCTGTTCAAACGCTGCGCGGGGTACTACAATCCGCCGCCCAAAGCGCAGAGAGGGAATCTCGCCTCTTTCTATTGCCTGGTAGGCCGAGATTCGGCCGATTCGCAAGATTGCTGCCACTTCGTCCACGGTAAGGACGGTTGAAGGTTCTGCAACAGCTCTCATCTCATTCGCTCCTCTTTTGTGCGTTTAAACGCGATATCCTTTGGAAGTACCCGATATGGCCCAGAACGCGACGGACCTTTCGGCCAAGAATATTAACGGTCTTATCCCAGATGCTGGGGGTGCCTCTTGCGGATTCGATTCTTGAGTGCCATCCCAAATCTCCTGACACCTCTATTAGACACACCATTTCTGGTGTTGAACACGAAACGGAGGCCGAATTGACACGAAATTTCCCGACAAATCCGGACATTACAGGACATTTTGTTCAGCCTGCCGCGCATCTGATTGTGGAATTTCGCAGCCGTCGGCGTTGGAGCCAAGAGAGGCTGGCGGAGAAATCCGGTCTTTCGTCCAGAACCATCCAAAGAATTGAACGGGGAGAGTCAACACACCGCACCACGATCGCGAGATTGGCGTCGGCGCTTGGCGTGGCGCTCGATGATTGCATCACGACGGTAGCCGGCCTGCCCTCGAAAGATCACATCGTGTCCCAATTGGTGAACGTTAGGCGCGAGGTTCCTCCCTGCCCATACAAAGGGCTGCTGGCGTTTCGCGAAGAGGACGCGGAGGTTTTCTTCGGCCGAGAAGTTCTCGTACAAAGGCTGAAGGAAAAGCTATTGCAAAGCAATATGGTCCAGGTATCTGGCTGTTCAGGCTCAGGTAAATCCTCGCTCATTGCGGCCGGTCTGGTCCCAGCGCTCAAGCGCGATGATTCCTGGCAGGTGCTCTACTGCCGTCCCGGAGGCGATCCGTTTGCATCTGTGGCTGCAGTTTTAGTCCCACATCTTGAACCTGACTTCGATGAAATATCGCGAGCCGCTCATCTCCCAAAGCTCCGCGGGGTGTTGGAGCAGGGGCAGCTCGGTTATTTGCTGAGGCAGATCCTTGCTAGCAGTGGCAGTCGCGGACTGCTGCTGGTCATTGATCAATTCGAGGAACTTTACACGCACTGCGGTAGCCAAGCCATTCGAGAGAATTTCCTCAATGG
>JBOGMA010000067.1:0-6290 GCA_050746465.1 Acidobacteriaceae bacterium | reverse complement strand
GAGGGTTATTTTGCAAGTAGCTGATTCTAAATAGAATAAAGTTGCCTGAGAATGCATTTGATTTCTCGCGATTTGGTATTCTGAACTTATAGGGTGCAATTCGGACATGGTTTGAAGGGCGTGGCTGGTGAGCCGCGCCCTTCTTTTTTGGAGCCACCCGTGCCAGCTTCCGCAGCCGCGAGCCCCTAAGTATCTGAAAAAAGATGACTTGCACGCAACTTATTGAGCAGGGCTGACTTACAGCCGCAATCAGCCAGTAACTTCAACAAAATAAAGGAACATGGGGAAAAAATATGTATGACCTCTGCCGACATCTTCTGGCCTCAGGACGCCGCTGCACTCAGCCCGCCGTCAGTGGCACGTCCTACTGTCGCCATCACCGCGTCGTCAAGCGCACCATCGCCGACTCGGTCCTGCCGTCCAAACTTCATGGCTTGCACAAAGCCATCCCCTTCCTTTATCCCGAGGACCGCGCCGCCATCCAGGCCAACTGCTTCCTGGTCCTCCGCGCGCTCGACGACCGCCGCATCAACACGCAAACCGCCAACGCAATGGGCCGCCTGCTGCGCACCTGCGAAGTGAACCTCAAGCGCGGCCCCCTTCACGAGTCCAATGGAGAATCCACCGGTGCCCCACGGGATTCATCGTCAGACGGTGGCCCACTCAAGCCCGTCTGTGGCTTGAGTGGCGAACAAATTGTCCGCCGCGTCGTCCTCACCCCTTCTGGCGAGGAAATCGCCCCGCCGCGCGAAGTCTGGGAAGAAGGAGAAGACGAACGTCATGGTGAAGAATGCTCCTGCCGCCGCTGCAAACCTGCTCCGGAACAGCATCACCCCGACTGCCGGTGCGGTGAGTGCCCGCGCAATCCGGATGCGCGCGCTCCACTCCAGGAGAAATCGGACAACTTCGCGCCCGCCCAGGAAGCAGGCACAGAAGCCACTGACAAAGACAAGGAGGAGCGGGAGTCGGAGCGCAGAAGACAAATTATAGAGAAGCACAAACACCGGTTTACGGAGCTCGAAAATGAGTACCAGTACTCTCCTGAATTAGCCGATCGCACTCGTGATTTGATTCAGGAAATTATGGAACTCGAAATGGGCCCCGAGAACTTTAGCTACCAGCTCCCGCCTTCAGCTTCTGAACTAACTCCGGGTCTCCCAGCTCAAGCAGACATCTCCACCCTAGGTGGTGTCTGACGAATCGGTGCATTGGAGTTTTGGATAAGGGCATGGCGGGTGCCCCACATCTCGACTTTGAGATGTGGGAAAGCGCCGACACAACCCTGTAGTCTGGAGCGAGATGCTCTCCCGCTCGCTCCAGTTCGATCCACTAAGCCCGCGATGGACGGAGATTCCCACCCAGCCCGGAGTCTTCGCGCTCTTCGCAGCCGACCCTCAGGCCGAGCCCTATCTGAGCCGCACGCCGAACCTGCACAACCGCCTGCGGCGGCTGCTGGACCCTCGTCCCGACCAGTCGAAGCGGCTGCGCCTCGCACAGAGCACCGCCCGCATCGAATACTCCCTCACTGGCTCTGAGTTCGAATCGCAGTTGCTGCTCTATCAAGCATCCATGCAGGCCTTCGGTGACCGCGCCCGCAAGCGCCTCCATCTCCGCCCGCCGGTGCTGCTGCGCATGTCCATGGAGAACGCCTACCCCCGCGTTTACGTAACCAACAAAGTTACAAAGAAGGCCGCGCCCAACCTCTTCGGCCCCTGGCCCTCGCGCTCCGCGGCCGAAACCTTCCTCGAAGCCATGTTGAACCTCTTCGACCTGCGCCGTTGCGTCGACGACCTCAACCCCGACCCAGCCTTCCCCGGCTGCGTCTACTCGGAAATGAAGAAGTGCCTCGCCCCCTGCTTCAAGGGCTGCACCGACGAGCGCTATGCCGAAGAAGCCGCCGCCGTTCACGCCTTCCTCGCCACCCACGGCGAAAGCCGTACCGCGCAATTCGCCGCCCAGCGCGACCAGGCCTCCGCCGACCTCGACTTCGAGCGAGCTGCCGAAATCCACGCCCGCCTTGCCAAAGTCGAAGCCGCCGCCGGCCTCATGCCCCAAGCCGTCCACGCCCTCGCCCAGCTAACCGGACTCCTCATCCAGCGCTCAGCCGAGCCCGAGCAGGTCTCGCTCTTCCTGCTCACCCAGGGCGCGCTCGCCGGCCCAGTTCCATATTCAGTCGCGGGAATGCGCCACCAGAACGAGCAGTCCGGCTCATCTTCGCTCTTTGCGCAGCCCATGGCCATCGCACCCGTCCCACTCGACGAATCAGGCGCGGCCGCCGTAACCCTCGCCACCCGCGATGAATTGGAATCAAGACTCGACGAGGCAATCGCCGCGCTCGCTGAACGGTCGCATTCAAATGGCGTCGTATCAGGGCACGGCTTTAGCCGTGCCGAAAAAGGCCCCAAAAGCTCTGGGGGGTTTGCCCCTGAGGGAGCCCAAACCGCCGACCACCTCAGCCTCTTCGCCCGCTGGTACTACCGTCCGCAAGCCAAACGCATCGGCGAAGTCTGCTTCGCCCTACCCGACGGCTCACTTCCGAAGAAGGCCATTTTGCGAGCTATTTCCCGAGTCTACAAAACTAGTAGTACAGGTACTTCCGCCACTTCTGGTCAGAGTTCCCAATCATCCGCATAATGTGGCGGCTGGTATGCAGCGAGAACGGCCTCGGCTCCCGAATCAGCTTCATATCCTTCAGCTCGTGCAGCAGTTGATTGCCCTTCCTGCGATTGCACGAGTGGCAGCACGCGACCAGATTTTCCCAGGTTGAAAGCCCCCCACGCGAACGCGGCTGCACATGGTCCAGCGTAAGCTCCGACGAGTGCAGCACCACTCCGCAGTACTGGCAGGTGTTCCGATCGCGAAGCAGAATATTCTTCCGCGAGAGCGCCCGCGTCTGGTGTGGAATCCGCCGGTACTCCAGCAGCCGAATCACCGAAGGCATCGGCATCAGCATCCGAGCGGCGTGCAGCATCGCGCCCTGCTCTTCTTCCGTGCGGGCCACGCCCTTCAGCACCAGAACCAGCGCCCGCCGCGCTCCGCAAATATTGATCGGTTCGTAGGAGGCGTTCAGCACCAGCACCGGCGTCTGCATCTCCGAGCTGAAGCGCACGCGCGGCTCCGGCATTTCCACCGCCGTAAGCGTGTGGCACTTGGCGAGCGACTTTTGTTTCCGAGCGTGTACCGATACTTTCCCGGCCATAGTTCCTCCCTTACCGTGCGGTCGTGCCCGCATCCCATCGAGCAACGTTCTCGTGCATCGGCGTCTCCGCCTCAACTGCTGCCGGAGCCCTGAACTGAATCTCATGCCGCTGCGCCCGAGCCACCGTCGCCACCCATACTCGAGCTGCTCCGGCCTTCTTCAGCGCCTGCGAACACGCCCGCGCCGTCGCGCCCGTCGTGTAGATGTCATCAATCAGCAGCACATCGCGCTCCCGCAGCCGCTCTGGCTCTGAAACCGAAAAAACGCCGCGCAAATTGCGGCGGCGTTGCGCAGGAGTCAGTTCAGCCTGACTCTTCGTCTCGCGTTCACGAAGCAGCATTTCCGCCACAATCTCGCCCCTCCACTCAGGACGAAGCTGCCCCATCGCCTCGCACAAGCCCCGCGCCAGCAACAGCGACTGGTTGAACCCGCGCTGCCGCCGCTTCCTTTTATAGAGCGGAACAGGAACCACCAGCATCGCCGGCGGAAGTTCGGAAATCGCCGCAACCTGCGCGGCCAGCATCGCACCCAGCTTCGCCGCAATCGGCTCCAGCCCGTCGTACTTCAGCAGATGCAACAGCGACCGCAGCGATCCGCTATAAAGCCCCTGCGCAACCGCCCGCTCAAACTCAGGAGCAACCACCCGGCAGGGCCGGCAAATCTCATCGCCGCCCTCGCCAAAATCGGAGACACCCAGGCTCTCGCCGCAGCGCGCGCATAACGGACCAGATTGCAAAGGAAGATCGTTCCAGCAGGAGGGGCAAACGGGGACGCGACTGAAGCTGGAGATGGGGTCGCCACAGATTCGGCAGTCGGCGGGAAACAGAATAGAGGCAAGGCTGTCTCCGGTACTTCGAAGCACGCGAACCACGGCCCGCCACGCCTTGGTCTGGCTTGACGGCAGGTTCAACGCAACCGATTCACTCTGACTGGAGAAGGCGCACCTCGCTCCTTTGGGGTTAAGAACAAATCCACGCCGGAAACGTGCCTTCCGGCTCCCGTTGGCTTGAAGTATACGGCGAACATGGAAATTCCGCCAGCGGGAATTGGGTTTAGCCACCGTGCAGCAGGTGTTACCCTGGTGCGACGTCTCAGAACAACTATGCCTTCTTTTTATCGCAGCAGCGTAGAGCAATTACTTGCGCATACAAAAGAGGAGATAGTCTCGCAATTGGCAATCTCATATGCCAAACGAGGCTATACCAGCCAATACTCCGACCAAACTTTGACTTGGGAACGCGATATCGACCTGCTCAGGAAATCCCTCAGTGAATGCGTCTGTCTTTCAGAATCCGCAAAGAATTGGGGCGTGCTCTTGGAATTTTCAATTCCACGCAAAGAGTTGCGGATCGACGCCGTTTTGCTGGTCCGCAATGTGATCGTTGTCCTTGAAGCAAAAACCACGACTCCGACGCTTCAGGCGAAACGCCAGGTAGAAGAGTATGCCCTTCTACTGCACTATTTTCAAAAAGCTTCTTCAGACCGCCGAATTGTCCCAGTCATCCTATCTTCCGAGCCTGCATACACTGATCTGGCCGTGTTGAGCCAGCAGGAGATGTTTCCGCAACTCTCTACCTATTGGATAACACCCGTTCTGCGAAGCTCCTGGCAGGAGTTGCCGAACCTGTTGATTACCTTAGAGAGCGAATGTGAAAACCAAATATCCGTTCAGGATTGGGATGATAGTCCATATTTTCCCGTGCCGAGCATTATTGAAGCAGCTCTCGCACTGAAAAGCGGCCTTTCGATCCGGGAGATTGCACATTCAGAAGCTTCAGAACACGAAATTGAGGCTGTAGGTCGGGCGGTTCAGAGCATCGTTGATGAAGCGCGAGCTCAGCACCATCATTCCATCTGCTTCCTGACTGGTGTCCCCGGCTCTGGGAAGACCTTGGTAGGTTTGAGTCTCGCTCATTCCGATGAAAACAAAGCAAGCACCATTCACTTTATGAGCGGAAACGGCCCACTCGTAAAGGTACTTCAGCACCTCTTTACGCAGGAGAGCATGAGGGCCGGTGCTCCGGCTGCGCAAGCCCGCACTCAAGCAAAGACTCTTATAGAAAACGTCCACGTTTTCGCCCGCTACCATACGGAAGATAATCAGGGTGCGCCATCCAATCACGCAATTATTTTCGATGAAGCCCAGCGCGCATGGAATCGCACTCAGAACCTGAAGAAGTTCAAGCGAGACTACTCCGAGCCCGAAATGCTGCTTCGCATCATGGAGCGTCACCCTGATTGGGCAGTGGTTGTCGCCTTGGTAGGTGGCGGTCAGGAGATCAACGACGGTGAAGCTGGATTGGAGGAATGGGGTCGCGCGCTCGTCGGCAGCATAAGAGATTGGGTGATCTATGCCTCACCTGAGGTGGTCGGGGGAGGTTCCTCCACGGCTGGACACCGCCTATTCGGCGATCCAACAAAAGGTGAACTAGTTAGAACCAATCCGCTTTTGCATCTTCGGACCTCAAACCGCAGCCTTCGTGCAGAAAAATTGGCTACCTGGGTTAACTATGTGGTGGATGGAGAAGCCGAAAAAGCAGCCTCGCTAAATGTCACAGCAAAATTCCCCATCTTTCTTTCACGAGACTTGGAGCAATTGCGGGCCAAATTGCGCGAGCAAGGAATCGGCGTGAATCGATATGGGCTCGTCGGCTCCTCAGGTGCGGCGCGGCTGCGAGCTGAAGGGCTGGAGCCAAGCTCCAGCTTCCACGCGGAATATCCATGGGAACACTGGTACTTAGCCGAAAAGGCTGACGTTCGCTCCAGCTATCGCTGTGAAGTGTTTGCAACCGAATTCGAAATTCAGGGGTTAGAACTGGACTGGATCGGGCTCTGTTGGGGTGGCGATTTTATTTGGAACGAGTCTCAAGGATGGAGATTGCGCATGTTACGCCACGCCCGGGAGAGCAAATGGATCGCAATCAAAAATACCGAGAAGCGGGATTATCGGCGCAATGCCTATCGTGTACTGCTTACTCGAGCGCGGCAGGGAATGATTATCTTTGTCCCAAAGGGAAGCCCACCCGACCCGACCAACTCGCCCGAGGAGTTTGATGCGACGGCGCTCTATTTACTTCGATGTGGCGTAACA
>JBOGMA010000066.1:0-3015 GCA_050746465.1 Acidobacteriaceae bacterium | reverse complement strand
CGGTACTCACCCATCAAATGACACACGCATCTGTTTCGCACCTGAACTCGACCGATGGATCGGCAAACCGGGACGCTGCTTTGGTGCCGCGCCACTTCCGGCTTATCTTTGCGCTGGTCACCACGCTATTTTTTCTGTGGGCGATTCCCAACAACCTGAACGACATTCTCATCCGGCAGTTCATGAAGTCGTTCGTCATGACGCGCTTCGAAGCGGGCCTGGTTCAGTTTGCCTTCTATCTGGGATATTTTCTGCTCGCGATGCCCGCCGCTCTGGTGATGCGGCGCTTCGGATACAAGTCAGGATTTGTCGTCGGGCTGTTTCTTTTCAGCCTGGGCGCGGTGCTGTTCTGGCCGGCCGCGGTGGTCGATCGCTACTCCTTCTTTCTTGTGGCGCTGTTCATCATCGCCAGCGGGCTCTCTTTTCTGGAGACTGCGTCTAACCCGTTTATCGCGCAGCTGGGGGATGCGAGCACGGCGGCGCGGCGGCTGAACCTGGCCCAGGCCTTCAACCCGCTGGGATCGATTACGGGCGCGCTGATCGGGACGGTATTTATTTTTTCAGGGGTGGACTTGCGTCCCGGCCAGATTGCGGCGCTCAACGCCCGGCACCAATACGCGACGTACCTGCACTCGGAGACGATGCGGGTTGTTGCGCCTTATGTGGTCCTGGGCGTGGTCACGTTCGTCATGATGGTCCTGATCATCGCGACGCGTTTTCCCGCTTCCCTCCAAAAAGAGGAGGACGAAGCGACCGAGCCGCACCGCCTGGGACTGCTGCTGCGGCGTCCGCACTTCCTGATGGCCGTGGTGGCCCAGTTCGCATACGTGGGCGCGCAGGTGGGCACATGGAGTTACCTCATCCCGTACATTCAGGCATACACCGGCGAAGCGGAAAAGGCGGCGGGCTATTTTCTTACCGTCAGCCTGGTGCTGTTCGGGGTGGGGCGGTTTGCCTCAGCATGGCTCATGCGCTATGTGAACCCCACTCGGCTTATGGCTTTTTATGCGGTATTGAATGCGGTACTGGCCGGCGTAGGGGTACTCTTCCCCGGCTGGCCGGGCATGGTCGCGCTGCTGTTCACCAGCTTCTTCATGTCGCTGATGTATCCTACGATCTTTGCCCAGGGAATCCGCGGCCTGGGCGACTACGCCAAGGTGGGAGGGTCGCTAATCGTGATGGCCATTGTGGGCGGCGCGGTGCTGGCTCCGGCGATGGGTTACGTCGCGGATCGCTTCGGGAGCATCGCCCTCGCCTACATCATTCCGCTGCTGGCATACGTCGTGGTCGCGTTCTATTCAGTGGCGGACCTGAGACTGATGCGGTCCGCATCTGGAGCAGGCGGAGAATGAAGGCGCTCTGCGTCGATTCGCACTTTCATTTGTGGCGTTATTCGGCCGCCGAGTACGGCTGGATCGACGAGGACATGCAGTCGCTGCGTCGCGACTTTTTGCCGGCCGACCTGAAGCGGGAGATGCACGACGCCGATGTGGAGTGCGCGGTGGCCGTGCAGGCCAGACAGACACTGGAAGAAACATCGTGGCTTCTAGGTCTGGCGCGCGAGTTTCCGTTTATCGCGGGAGTGGTGGGCTGGGCTCCGCTGGCGGACCCCGATTTCCCACACCGGCTTGAATCCCTGGTGACGGACCCGCGGCTGAAGGGACTGCGCCACGTCCTGCAAGATGAGCCCGACGACAGCTATATGCTGCGCGACGACTTCCAGCGCGGGATGGCAACTCTACACGCGACCGGCCTGGTCTATGACATTTTGATTTTTGAACGGCAGCTTCGCTTCGCGGTGCAGCTTGCCGACCGAAATCCGAACCAGGTGTTTGTGCTGGACCATCTGGCGAAGCCGAAGATTCGCAGTGGGGAAATCTCGCCCTGGCGCGAGCAGATGCGAGAGATGGCGCGACGGCCCAACGTCTTTTGCAAGCTCAGCGGCATGGTGACGGAGGCTGACTGGCGGCACTGGACCTTAGATGGCCTGCGGCCTTATGCGGAGATCGCGCTGGAATGCTTTGGCCCGGAACGGCTGATGGCCGGCTCCGACTGGCCAGTATGCACGCTGGCCTGCAACTATGGGCGATGGTGGCGGACGCTCCGCGAACTGGTCTCCACGCTGACGCCGGCCGAGCAGCAGATGGTTCTTGGCGGCAACGCGGCGCGAGTTTATCGGTTGAAAATGGCGGAGCCTTTGGCCGGCGGAGGGGAGGCCGTTCGATGTTGATTTCCGGAATTCTGAACCCGCAGGTGAATTCGCTGCTGAGCCGGGTGCGTCACACCAACACGTTGGTGATTGCGGACCGAGGATTTCCTTTCTGGCCGGAAATCGAAACGGTGGACCTCTCGCTGGTGGACGATATACCTCGCGTCCTGGACGTGCTGCGCGCGGTTCGCGCCAACTTCGTCATTGGCCGAATCACGATGGCCGAAGAATTCCGGCTGCACAATGGGGCGGCGGTGGTGGACGGCTTCGCCGCCGAGATGACAGGGATTGATTTGCGCTTTGAGCCCCACGCCGATTTGAAAGCGCGGGTGCCCAAGGCGATCGGCCTGATCCGCACCGGCGACACGACCCAATACGCCAATATGATTCTGGAATCCGCGTGACATGCGCGGCCAGGAGCTGAGGATTTTATTCGAGGGCTGATTTCGATTTGCCAAATGCGACTGCGCGAAAATTGGTTGGATCGACGCCGTAAGTTGTACGGAACGCATGTGAGAAGTGGCTGCGACTAGAGAAGCCCACGCTGCGGGCGATTTGATCTACCGCTGCATTGGTGGTGGCAAGCAGTTCGCGCGCGCGGCGCAGGCGTTCCGACTTGAGCAGGTTCAGCGGAGTTCTTCCGAATGTTTGGGTAAAACGCGCGGCAAAGGCGGAACGGCTCATTCCCGCGACGGACGCCAGCGCTTCCACAGTAAACCGCTCCGAAGGACATTCGAGCATCGCCTGCAGGGCTCTTGCAAGACCCGGATCGGCCAAAGCGCTCATCCATGGGATTGGTGCTGTGC
>JBOGMA010000065.1:0-3306 GCA_050746465.1 Acidobacteriaceae bacterium | reverse complement strand
ACAGAACAGGACATCGTTGTAGCAACCCCATTCTTATAAACGGTCATCGTCGTCGTATCCGCGCCCGGGGTCTGGTAATTGTTGACTCCAACATTGAGAGCGCTCATGATGCAGGCCATCGGCATGGCCACAAAGTTGCTCCCCAGCGTGGTGTTTCCATTCAGGTTGGCACCTATAAAAAGAGGCGAGATGTAATACGTTCCAGCCGTTCCAGGATTTACAAACGACATGGCATAGGTGATGGCGCCTGCACCTGGGCCGTCACATCTACGGAGATGAACTGTCCGGGCGCGGAGACCGCAAAGCTGCCGATGGAGCTTCCCATTGCCGGTGCGGTTGCCGCGGTCACGCTGTACTCGCCCCATGGCGCGGATACCGGAGAAACCGTCACCGCGCCTGCGGTGTTCACGCGGTTCACAAAGACAGTCAACGTCGCGTGGGATACTTGCGCCGAAGTTGTTCCAGCAGGCAGTGTCTGCAGATTGAACTGAAGGAAGGTGGTGTTGCCGTTCCCTACGTACAGATTCGAAAGCGCCCCGTAGTTGACCGACGCATGGGCGGAGTTCACGCTCGCATCGCCGCTCAAAGTCACATCAAGGGCAGAGGCCTGGTGGAGGCCGAAAGAAATCATACCGAGGCAAAGGACAAGCCGCAGGAATCCGAATCGCTTCAAAATACACTCCTGAATAGAACCAAAACAGTTGAAGCCCAAAGGTCGCCGTGTCACCGCTAAGAGCCATGAATTGCGTGGGAGAGCGATGTGGTGAGCAAAGCCCAGAGTGAGCTATCGACCAAGGACAACGATCTTGCAAAAATGAGTACACCATTTCACTCGCAGGGCCACAAGTTACTTTTGGGTATTAACATTACCTTAGCTTTAGTGGTTGACAGGCGGAATAGGATTTGGGGGTGTTCTGCTGTGCTACCTATTTCCTTCTTTTTCTCGACGATGTTCCGATTCGAGAGTTGTCGGAATTTACTAACATGAGCACAACACCTTCGAGGCTCTAAAAGCGAACTCAGCCATCCTTGGCTTTTCGCTGCCGAAACCGCTGAACTGTATGCACAGCGGCGAGATGGACTTTGGATACCAAGGTGACATCCATGTCAGATTTGAGTTAGTCCCCACGAAGTGGGACAACGTTAACCGTTGGATAAGGTTAACTAATGACCGTCGCAGAGTTAAAACTTGAACCTCAATTGGCGCTAACATGTCTTACCGTAAATTCATGGACAGTCGAGAGGGGAGGCAACCGGAGCGATCATTTACAGGTTCCGCCAGATTCTGTTTGCAGCCCAGATATCGCTCCGTCGTCAACACGGAAACATGACCGAGAAGGAGGCGATAGTACGGCCGGGGCGGCCTTCAGTCTTTGACCACATGAATTGGATCGGAAAGAGCCGACACGATAAGCAAACGTAACAATCCAGTCGGCGCCTCTCGATCGATCAGGCGGGGTGAGCGAAACTGCCAGGGCTGTTTGCAGTTGCTTTCCACTGCGGCGTCCGCTCTCTTTTCGCTTCGCTCAGCGCTTGCCGCAGGCCTCCGACGTCGAAGTCCTTTGTATAGACAGGTGTGCCAGGCTGCTGTCGCCAGGAATCGTCCAAGCCTCCGGCGTCCACTCCGTCGAACCCGAGTTCGTTCACCAGCTGCAGCACCACTGCCTTGGCTTTGGAGTCATCTCCCGCCACGGGAAGCGCGATGCGCCCAGGAGCTCCCGCGGGATGGCCCCCTTCGAGCAGGTGTTTGGCATAGATGTTATTGAACGCTTTGATGACCGGTCGCCCCAGTTGGCGTCCGACCCAGCCACTCTCCGTCGTGCCATTTTCGATTTCCGCGATGAGGCCATCACGTTCGCGAGGATAGTAATTTCCGGTATCGATGACGACAACCTCCGCCGGGACTCCGGCAAATAAATCCTTCGGGAGGTCTCGAACCTTCGCTTCCTGAATCGTTACTACCACTACTTCGCCTGCCCGAGCCGCTTCAGAAGTCGTTACCGCGGTTGCGCCGGTCTCCTTCGCCAGCTCTGTCAGCGACGCCGGACCTCGTGAGTTGGCAACGAACACTTTGTGTCCTAGTTGACTGAAGCGGCGGGTGAGTGTGCCGCCAATCTGGCCTGCGCCGATGATGCCAATTTTCATCTCTTCCTCCTTCTCGCTGTATGCCCGGGCGGTCGCCCGCGCATAGAGTCCTTTTATTAGCCTGAACTTTTTCTGGCTGTCGGGCAAGGGATGCCAAGGCCCGCTGAATCTTGATGCCTTCGACGAGGACGCGAGCAAGAGTCGTCTCCGAAAAGTTTTGCAACCGGAGACTGTCTCCGATTATCTATACATTCGGAGAGCATCTCCCTTTTAATCGCAAAGACACCGGCTGGTCAACGCCGGTCGCAAAGAGATCAAGGAGATTTTATGCGTGTTTTCGTCACAGGCGCCACGGGTTTCATCGGATCCAGAATCGTTCCGGAACTTATCAGCGCAGGCCACCAGGTGCTCGGCCTGGCTCGCAGCGACGCTGGCGCACAATCTTTAGCCGCAGCAGGCGCGCAGGTACAGCGAGGCGATCTAGAAGACCTCGAAAGCCTGCGCAAAGGTGCTGCCGCATCCGACGCCGTTATTCACGTCGCTTTTCGGCATGACTGGACAAGATTTGCGGAAAGCTGCGAGCTGGACAAGCGCGCTATCGAGACCATCGGCGCCGTACTCCAAGGGTCGGATCAACCGTTGATTGTCACCGGGGGACTCGCGGCGCTGGCGCAGGGACGGGCCGCCACCGAGAACGATCCGCCGATCCCGGTCTCCGCATCTTATCCCCGCGCTTCTGAGGCGACAGCCGTCGCCCTTATGGAGCGCGGCGTTCGCGCATCGGTGGTGCGTTTGCCGCAGGTTCACGACACGGTGAAGCAGGGCCTTGTCACTCCGCTGGTCGCGGTGGCGCGAGAGAAGGGCATCTCGGCCTTTGTCGGAGGGCGCCAAAATCGCTGGGCGGCGGCGCATGTGCTCGACGTTGCCCATCTCTACGGGCTGGTGCTCGAAAAGGGCGAGGCAGGAGCCCGGTATCACGCAGTCGCCGAAGAGGGTGTGCCATTGAAGGACATAGCCGCCGCCATCGGCCGCGGCCTGAACGTGCCCGTTGCTTCTGTCCCCAAGAAACAGGCGCAGGAGCATTTTGGCTTCGTCGGGTTGTTTGCGGGAATGGACCTTCAGGGTTCGAGCTCGCTAACTCGGGAACAACTGGGCTGGAACCCAGGCGGCCCGGACCTTCTCACCGATCTTCGAAATATGCGCTATACGCAGAACTGAAAT
>JBOGMA010000064.1:0-4630 GCA_050746465.1 Acidobacteriaceae bacterium | reverse complement strand
CGAGTCACCATGGCTCGAAGCTATCAATAGATGCGCGTTGGGATTGTCAGGAGGGGGTCGTTGAAATGTAAGCGCAATGTCACAGGGCGAGCCAACGAACCTCGTCATCGCCGGTTGCGCGCGAATTCCTGCGGAGACATTCGAATGACAAACTTCAGACGCCTTCGTGACACGTCTCGCCGGGGTGGCGGCTAGTTTCGATTTATGAAAATTATTCAGTCCGCGCGCCGCTGCGCGAAGGAGAAGCAATGAAGTATCCGAAAAGAATAATGTCCGGGGTTCTGCTGATCGCCGCGGTTCCACTGGTTGCGCAAACCAATCGACCGAAGCCGAAGGATCAGCATACCGCGACCCCGAGAGCGACAAGCTCGGCTGCCGCTGACCGGGGGCAAAAGGTGTTCGAGCAGAACTGCTCCCGCTGCCACAATGCGCCGGAAGGGTTTTCGTCCAGCATATCGGGCACGATCGCGATGCACATGCGCACGCGCGCCAACTTAAGCGAGGCCGATTACAAGGCGCTACGGCGGTTCTTTAACCCGTAAGTTCGCTTAGTCCATTCACAACCGCATTGCACAGCACATTCGAAGGAGAGCTTATGAAGAAGAAACGGATTGTGTCGGCGCTGTTTGCCGGGATCCTGGTGGCGCTGGCGTTTTCCTCACCCGCGGCGTGGGCGCAGGCTGCGCCGCAAAAGATTGAAATCACCGCCAGGCGCTTTGCCTATACGCCGGGTGATATCACGTTAAAGAAAGGCCAGCCCGTGGTGCTGGTGCTGAAGAGCGAAGACGTGGCACACGGCATGCGTATTCGCGAGTTGCACATAAATTTGAAAGTTAAGGCGGGCGGCACTGCGGAGGTGCAGTTTACGCCGGAAAAGACAGGCGACTTCGTCGGACACTGTTCAGTATTCTGCGGCGCGCATCATGGCTCCATGATTTTCCGGTTGCACGTGGTGGATTAGAGAATGCGCCGCGAACTCGTTGTAACCGCCGCAGTTGTTCTGGTGGGGTTGGCGGGATGTAAAGCCACTCCGCCAGGAAAATTTGAGACCAAAACCATGACCTTGATCAAACATCACGTCACGATCGGCAACAAGAAGGAGAAGAACCCGCTGCCCGACAATGCGGAGACGCTGGCCGATGGCAAAGAGGCCTTCGGGCACTATTGTGTTGCCTGCCACGGAATGGACGGGCAGAACACGGGTGTTCCTTTTGTGGGGCACATGTCGCCCCCACCTCCCTCGCTCGCGTCGCCACGGGTGCAGAGTTATACGGATGGCCAACTGAAGCGAATCCTTGATTACGGAATCAGCCCGTCGGGGATGCCGGGATCGAAGGGGACCCTGAGCGATGACGAACTCTGGTCGATTGTGGTGTACCTGCGACATCTGCCGCCCAAGGGGAGCCAGGGGGTTCCGGAGATGTACACGCACTGATGGTGAGCGGCGACGGATGCCGGGCCGGATGGAAATATGGAAATGAGTTCCGAAGATGCAAAGGATGACCGGTTGGAGGTTGTGCCTTTCCTGGTCGGGTTCTACTTAGCGTTCCGATTAATCATGGTTGTGGTATCCGTTCGCCTCTTTGGTGCTGATCCGCTAACCGGAACGGCGCTTAGCCTGGCGCTCGATTTTTTCCTTCTGCTTGTGGCAGCATTCTGCTCGGTTGGAGTCCATTACCCGTTCGGGGAAATGGCGAGGTTGCCGGGCGTGCGCTGGGCGCTGCTTTTTCTCGGGTTCTCGTGCTGCAGCCTTCTCTGGAGCAGGACGGCATCGCTGCCCGATTCTGCGGCGTACTGGTGCGGAATGGCGGCGGATTTCGCGATGGTGGCGCTGCTGCTTCGCGCCGGCGATCTCGAAGTTACTTCCGCATCGCTGATGAAAGGGTTTGTATGGGGAGCATGCGCGGTGGCGGCGATCGCATGGATCATGCCTGCGCAGTCGGACCTGCGGCTGGGTGACGAGGAGCTTCTGGGGCCTAACCAGATTGGATATGTCTGCGCCTTCGCATTCTTCTTCGCGCAGTACCTGATCCGGGAGAAAAAAGGGAAGCTGAGTGTGCCGGCATTTTTGCTGGCCATTACGGTTCTCCGCTCACTGAGCAAGACCACGATTGTTGCATTTCTTGCCGGCGAAGGCTTCCTGCTGTTGAGGGACAGATCCATGAGCCGGAGAACGAAAATCCTGCTGGCCATTGGCGCTTTGGCTACGGTGGCACTGTTCTGGGGCTTGCTTACTTCGTATTATGGCGTCTACACCAATGAGGGAAACCAATCCGAAACTTTGAGCGGGAGGCTTGGAATCTGGGCTTATTTTCTGGCGGAAGCTGTGCAGCGGCCGTGGATTGGGAATGGATTTGACTCGGCCTGGAAAGTAATTCCGCCGTTTGGCCGCGATCGGTTCGAGGCGGCGCACGCGCATAATGAACTTCTTCAGCAGTTCTATGCATATGGGCTGGCTGGAGTGACTCTGTTCTTCGGAATTTACTTCAGCATCTTCAGACATATCCGGCGACTCGGTGCAGGACCAGCACGGTCATTTTTTCTTGCGTTTCTGAGCTTTGTGCTTGTACGCGGCCTGGCGGACACGGAAAGGTTTGATCTTTCGCTGCCGTTATGGGGAATTTTGCTGGTGAGTCTCCTGGTGGAGCAGGCCAGGGTCAGGGCCGGGGCCTTCGAGCTTGTGTCTCCGGCGCTGGAGCCGCTGGGCAGGCAAACGATAGAAGCGGCTGGACCTGAAATTGTCATCCGATTGTAATTTCTCGATCATTTGCAGACGGCGATAGAATGTTTCGACCAGAATAGAAGCGTGAGGTCCTCGAACCATGGTCCAGGAAATCGAAATTCCCGAAGAAGCGCAGAGCGGTCCGCTGCCGGCCTTGAGCCTTGGCACCATTCTGATCATTGAGGATGACCCTCGAATGCAGAAGGTGCTTCGCAGGATATTTACTGAAGAGCGCTACGCGGCGGTGGTCGCGGGGGATGGCCAGGCAGGGCTGGATTTGTTCCGGCGCGAAAAGCCGCTGGCCGTGGTACTTGATTTGATCCTTCCCAATATATCGGGACGCGAGTTGTGCCAGACGTTCAAGAGTATTTCTGCTGAAACGCCGATTGTGGTGCTTAGCGCGATATCGGAAGTTGCGGACAAGGTACTGTTGCTGGAGCTTGGCGCAGATGATTACGTGACAAAGCCGTTCAGCCCGCGGGAACTTACGGCGCGCGTGCAGGCGGCGATTCGAAGACAGCGCAAGCCGGCGGCGCAGACGACCTATTGCTTTGCCGACTGCGAGGTGGACTTCAGGAAAATGACCATCCTGCGCGGCGGAAATCCGGTTATTCTGACCGCGCATGAATTCAAGCTGCTGAAGTTTTTCACGGAAAACGAGGAGCGCGTGCTGACCCGCGATGTGTTGCTGAACGAGGTTTGGGGTTACAACTTCTATCCGACCACGCGGACGGTTGATAACCAGATTCTGAAACTAAGACAGAAGCTGGAGCCCGATCCGGCGAATCCCAGGCACCTTCTGACGATCTACGGCGCAGGCTACAAATTTGTCCCGTGATCGGAGGCCGCAGCAGGCGCCGAGAGATCACTTTACCAGGAGCAGGCACAATGCAAGAGAAGCCAGGGGTCCGGACGCATGTGCTTCTCGTGTTCACGATGGCCCTGGTGATTGCGGTGGTCACGGGGCTCAGCCTGCTGCTGATTCGTCATCACCTGCGAAACCAAGTGACCGATGATCTCTCCCGCGACCTGGAGCATTCCGTCGTTACGTTCCAGAATCTTCAGGCTGAGAACCTGAAGTCTCTGGAGCGCGAGAATGCTTTGCTGGCCGAACTGCCCACGTTAAAAGCGCTGATGACGAGCGGGGACGACCTGACGATTCAGGACGGAGCGTCGGAATTTTGGCAGCTCAGCGGCACGGACCTCTTCGTTCTTGCTGATCCGACCGGGCGGATTGTGGCGGCGTATGCCAATCGCGGGTCGGAGGACAAGATGCTTCGCGAAGGGCTGAAGACACTGCTCGCTTCTCCGGGGAAGCACTATCTCATCGACCACGGATCACTTTATGCCTGCGCGCTGCGTCCACTGTATTTCGGGAGCGATGAGGAGGGCACTCTGCTGGGCTATGTCGTGAGCGGGGTTTCCATCGAGCGCACGGTGCGGCAGATCAGTGACCCGACGGGTGTTGAGGCGACTTTTCTCAGCGGAGGCCGAGCCGTAGCGAGCACGCTTGACCCAGCCGTGCTTGCTCGTCTGGAAAAGGACCCGTCCTTCACAACCTCAGCGCCGCAGAGTCCCGCAACGGTGAACCTTGGAGACGCGCAGTTTCTTTCGTCTACGGAAGATCTTTCGGCGAGCGCAACCTCTCCGCTGCGACTGGTCGTTCTGAAGTCATTTGGACCGGCGGAGCGCTCGATCAGCAATATCGATCGCATGATTCTGGTTGTGGGTTTACTGGCCCTTCTTTCAGGGACGCTGCTGATGATCTTTGTCTCGCGGCTTTTAACGCGTCCGCTGGAAGAGCTGTCCAATAGTGTGCGGGCGTTTGGCTTTGGCGATATCAGACATCGCGTGCCTGGCCATGGGACACAGGAGGTGCGACAGCTAAGCACTGCTTTTACCAGGATG
>JBOGMA010000063.1:0-9122 GCA_050746465.1 Acidobacteriaceae bacterium | reverse complement strand
GCTGGTGGTGGATGCGCAGCGGCTGCAAGGGACGAATGTTTCGAAGCAGTTCACGTGGTCACCGCAGACTTCGCAGCAGGCGCAGTTGATTGCGAGCTACGGAACGGGCAGTCTTCCTCTGCAGTTCAGCGGGCCGTGGGCGCTGTTCCGCCTCATCGACAAGGGCAAGAGTCATGGCGGGCAGTTGGATTATCCACTCGAGTTTTCCAACACGCCGATTGTCGTGAACGGGACGCCGCTGGTGGTGCATCTGGAATTTTCAGGGCCGAATGCGGGGCTGCTGATGCCGGGTGGGTTGAACCCGGGTCGTTGCGTGGCGACGGTGGCGCACTAGGTCGTGCCGCGGCTAAAAAGAAAAGCAGGCCTTTCGACTTCGTCTGGCGCATAAACGCGCCAGACTCCGCTCAGGATGACAATGTAATTTGTTGCGCTACGCGAAGCGCACCAGCACGCAGGTGACGTTATCGACTGCGCCTTGTTGCAGTGCGGTGTCGATCAGGCCCTTACACGCGCTTTGCAGATCGGGACTTCCTGTCAATACCTGGGCGATGGTGCCGCTGTCGGCGTAACGGGTGAGCCCGTCGGTGGTCAGCAGCAGCGTGTCGCCTGATTCGAGCGAAGCGGTGAAGATATCCGGCTCGACCTCGTCCGCCGTTCCGATGGCGCGGGTGATAAGCGATTGCAGCGGCGAGGAGCTTGCTTCTTCATGGCTCATCATTCCGTTGCGTACTTGTTCGGCGATGTAGGAGTGGTCGTGGGTGATCTGAATGCATTCGCCGTCGCGGAGAAAATAGGCGCGGCTGTCGCCCACGTTGCCGACGACGAGCTTGCGGCCTTCCACACAGGCGGAAACCAGGGTGGTGCCCATTCCGTGCAGTTCCTCGCGGCTTTGCGATAAGGCGCGCACCTGGCGGTTGACGTGAACAATCGAATCGTGAAGGCGCTGTTCGGACTCGGCGCCTGAAGCTGCTGAACCGATGAACGATTGCAGGAGTTCCTTGACAGCGTTACCGCTGGCCACTTCGCCGGCGGCGAGGCCGCCCATTCCGTCGCAAACCGTGAAGATGCCGGCGGCCAGGTCGTACCCGAAGCTGTCCTCGTTGTTGGATCGCTTGCAACCCACATCGGTAAGAGCTGCGACTTCAAGTGTCAGTGCGGATTCGATTTCCATTCTCGCAATCTTCTTTGCCGGACTTTTGTTTTGTTTGGGATGACATTCAGATTATGACATCCTGTCTCGCGGGTGCGCGAATAGACTGCCAGACCAGCATCTGCTCTGTAAAGAGATATCAAAAAAGTGAGTTTCCTCCTCGCCAATGGTCCTGCCTTTCTGATATATGATTTGGAACGCCCGCCAGTGCTACCCACCCTCGCTCTACTGGCACTTACAACTTAAAAGAGAATCGTCATGCTATTTGAAGCTGGGACACGTGTTGGCGACTACGAGATTCTTTCCGTGCTGGGCGCGGGAGGAATGGGGCAGGTTTACAGCGCCCGCAACATTATTTCCGGCCGCATTGAAGCGATGAAGATTCTGCTTCCCGACTTCGCCGCCGAACCCGACCTGGCTGCGCGCTTCACGGCGGAAATCCGCATTCTTGCGGGGCTGGAACATCCGGACATCGCACAGTTGCGCACCGCGTTTCAGTTTGAGAATCGCCTGGTGATGGTGATGGAATTCGTCGAGGGCGTGACGCTGGAGAAGCGCGCGACGGAATCTCCCATCCCTCTGGACGACATATTCAATTACTCAAGCCAGGTGCTGGCGGCGCTGAGCTATGCCCACAGCAAGGGCGTAACGCATCGCGACATCAAGCCGGCCAACATCATGATCACCTCGCATGGGCAGGTGAAGCTGATGGATTTCGGTATTGCGAAATCGACAACCGATCTTCAACTGACGCGGCCTGGGACGACGATGGGTTCGGTGTACTACATGTCTCCGGAGCAGGTGCGCGGCGGGACGGTGGATGCGCGGTCCGATATTTACTCTTTCGGCGTGACGCTGTATGAAATGCTCACCGGGCGGCGTCCATTTCAGGCGGATACGGCGTACACGGTATTGAACGCGCAACTCAATCAAGCTCCTGAGCCGCCGGCACAGATCAATCCATCGATTCCGGCGGAGCTGAATGGCATAGTTCTGCACTCCATGGCCAAGGCTCCGGAGGGGCGGTTCCAGACCGCCGAGGAATTTCGCACAGCGCTGCGGAATATGAGAGAGCCCGCAACGGCCACCGTTAGGGCTCCAAACGCCGCGCCGGGGCCAGTATTGGTCACACCAGCGCAAAGCAAACCGGCAAAAAGCCGTCGCGGCCTGTGGATTGGATTAGGGGCCGCCGCTGCTATCGTTGCGATGATTCTGGCGGCGACCTTCCTGCCGCGGATGTTCTCCGCTCATGCCGGGCAAAAGGCGGCCGCTTCCCTGCCCGCAAATACTTCTGCGGCTGCTGGGCCCGCTACAACCGCGGAAGCAACGCAGCCGGCGACTGACAATGCTTCGGCTTCGAGCAATCCGCTGGCGACCACTGCACCGGCACCGACTGCGGATTCTGCCGGGACACCTGCGGCGGCCACGGCTGGACCGGCGATGGGCGGGACTTCAGCCGCTCACCCGACTTCGGCGATTTCACGTCGGCAAACGCCCTCGCAGCCAGAGCATCGGCCCGCTTATGTTCCTCCGGCGGTGCAGCCGAGCGCGCCAGCGGCGACCGCAATTAACCAGCCACCTGCTGGATCTTCGCGGACGGAAATTGCCCAGGCGCGGGAGCGCATGATCCAGGTCGGCGCGCAGGCGGATGCCGCACGAAGCGGGGTTCAGCAGATTCGGCAGCAGCAGCAGGCGCAGGGGCTCGATATTCGCGGCGATATTCTCGCCTCGATGAACCGCATGAATTCGTATTTGAACGAAGCCAACAATGCGCTCCGGCAGAACGACATCCAGACCGCAAACGACAACATGGATTATGCCGCAAAGGAAATTTCAAACCTCAACACATTCCTCGGACGCTAGGAGAACTCTGATGCGTAAATTGATTCCTGCCTTTCTTTCCCTACTGATGGTCTCGCCACTGGTTGCTCAACAGGCGGCGCGGCATCGCGTGGCAGTGCTGGACTTCGGTTACGGAACCGTGATGACCAGCTCACAGGCCGTCTTTGGGACCAACGTCGATATCGGCAAGGGCATTGCGGACATGCTGATTGACAAGCTCGTGAACGACGGGACCTACAGCGTGATCGAGCGAAACGCAATCGACAAGATCCTCAACGAACAGAATTTTTCCAATAGCAACCGTGCCGATTCGGCCACGGCGGCGAAGATCGGGCACATTCTCGGCGTGGATGCTGTGATCACAGGCGACATCACCCAGTTTGGCCGCGACGATGAAAGCAAGAATTACGGCGGAGCCGTAGTCGGGCACTGGTCGCATGGCGCGCTGGGCGGCTTCGGCAAGCACAAGGCAAAGGCGGAGGTGGCTGTGACGGTGCGGATGATCGATGCCAGCACCGGCGAGATTCTGGCCTCGGCCACCGGCAAGGGAGAGTCGCAGCGCAGCGGGACGAACCTGCTGGGTGCCGGCTGGGGCGGCGGTTCGGGAGCCGCCGGCGGCGCCAGCATGACAAGCAGCAACTTTGCCCAGACGATCATCGGCGAAGCCACGACAGCCGCGGTAACGCAGGTTGCGCAGCAGCTCAACGGGGACAGCGGGAAGTTGCCGACGGCCGCTCCGCCGCCGGCGGTTGCGGTTTCGGGGCTGATCGCGGACGCTTCCACGCCGGACATCATCATCGACGTGGGCACGAAGGCGGGGCTGAAAGTGGGAGACAAGCTTGCCGTGGTGCGCGTGGTCCGGGTGGTGAAGGATCCGAGAACCGGCAAGGCGCTGCGTTCCATCACCAGTCCCATCGGCGAACTGACGATTACCAGCGCGGATGAAGGGTCAGCGGTCGGGCACTTTGCGGGCGCGGGCACGCCCAAAATCGGCGATATGGTGAAGACGCCCTAAGTTGCCGGGGTCAAGCCATGCGGCCAGCCTGTTCAACAGCGGGCTGGCCGTCTTCCGCTTGGGGCGTTTCGGTCACTCGCTCCAGAAACTTTCGCAACACTTCTTCCCCGGTTCCAGAGACAAATTCTCCAGGTTTCGCGCCGTTCATTTGTGATGCGAGCAGAAACACGAGCGGAATCCAGCCGCGGCGTTCCTGCGTCATCTGCTGACCGAATGAGTAGAGGACACGCGACAGCTTCAACGGCAGGCGCACGCCGGAAACTTGATTGACCGAGGGATCATCGCAGAGGGCGGGCGGCGAGGTTACGAGGTATTCGCGGCAGCTCAAAGGCCGCATGGGGTGAATGCTGCAACTCTCGTTTTCAAGAAACGGGCATGCGACACCGGCGTGGAAGTAGTCGATCGCCAGTTGCGTCGTCAACTGTTCATCGTTCGCCCACCGCTGGTCCAGGATTTTGTCGATTACGCCGGAATCGCGCAGTTTCAAGAGGGCCTGGTGAAAGCGCTGCTCGATATCCGCACGGCGCTGGGGCGGCAACGTTGCCATCCAGTTCATCAACGCTTCGGCTTCGAAGAGACTCACAGGCACAAGCTGGCGGCAGCATGCTCCGCAGCCCGCCCGGCAGGAGATTGGAGAGCCAGCCTCGTCGGCTTCCTGCGCGATTTTGCCGATGATTGCGTTTTCCAGGTTTTGGATGAGGGGCAGTAACTCGGTGAGATTCGTTCGACCGGCGGGCACGCTTGCGGACGCATTCAGGGATCCGCCGGCCACGGGGAGCGCAAATGAAACCTTCACCGTGGCCGGAGAAGTATTTTCCGAATCACCCGTTGTCATGAGGATGCTCCTTCCACGGAAACTTTGCGAAAGCTCATTGTAGCGTGCGCGGTGGTTGCCTCTGAGGATTCCGAGAATGCGCAGAGCGATGTACTAACTCGGGACAATGCGGTGGCGTGTTTGGCCTGATTTTGCTGGCTCCCGCACAAAAATCATGTTACCGTGCATTTGTACATCAGCCATTCTCAAACTGGTGCGCTCTGAATCACTTAGAAGGATTCGGGAGGCTCGTTCTCCCTTGGATCAAGGAAGAAATCGACTGAACCGGGCCCTTGGCGACATACCGTGGAAGCTACTGAACTCAAAAAGATAGGTAAGTACGAGATCACGGGTGTACTGGGCCGCGGCGGCATGGGCGTTGTGTACCGCGCCGAAGACAAGCGCATTGGCCGCCTGGTGGCTATCAAGACGCTCACCGAGGGATATTCGGGACAGCCTGAGATGCTGGAGCGGTTTTACCGCGAGGCACAGGCGGGAATTCTCCAGCACCCCAACATTGTTATTGTCTACGACCTGGGCGATCAGGATGGTGTGCCGTTCATTGTGATGGAGCACGTCAGCGGCGAGCCGCTGGACAAGCTCATTGCCTCTGGCCGGCAGCTTCCGCTCATTGACCGCCTCAGTATTATCGAGCAGGTCTGCGCGGCTCTCGGTTATGCGCATCAGCGCGGGGTAGTCCACCGCGACATTAAGCCCGCCAACGTGATCGTGCAGCCGGACGGGCATGCGAAGATTGTTGATTTCGGCATTGCACGGGTGCAGAAGTCCGGGGCGGAAACCGGCCTGACGCGCACCGGCAACGTGATCGGGACTGTTCACTACATTGCCCCGGAAAGACTGAAGGGGCAGCCGTTTGATGGCCGCTCGGATATCTTCTCGACCGGCGTGATGCTCTACCTGATGCTGGCCGGTCGCCTGCCCTTTGAGGGCGAAGACCTCACGGTGCTTCAAAAGCTGGTGAATGAGCCGCATCCGCCGCTGAGTACCTATATTTCGAATTACCCGCCTGCTCTGGACGCCATCATCGACCGCGCGCTGGCCAAAGATCCGGAGCAGCGCTACGCAACGGCCGAGGATTTCGCTATTGACCTGCGCGCGCTCGGCGAGGACCTGAAGAAGGGCCGCGCTTCCGAGCTGTTCAATGAAGCGGAGCAACTGACGACGGACCAGGAATTCGGACGCGCCCGCGAAGTCCTGCTGCAGCTCGTAAAAATTGATGCGCAGCATACGGGCGCCAAGCAGTTGCTGGGTATTGTGCAACAGCACCTGTCGCGAATGGCGCGCGCCGAACAGGTTCGGCAACTGATGCAGGAGTCCGAACAAGCGTTGGCTTCCTCGCGGTTTCCGGAAGCGCTGGCCTCGCTGGAGCAAGCGGCCCGGCTTGACCCCGAAAGCACAGAAGTTCAAGCCAAGCTGGAGGACGCGAAGGAAAAGAAGCAGCGCCACGACGAAGTCGAGAAGCTGGTTTCCGATGCGGAACGGTCGCGCGACAAGGGCGACCTGACCGGCGCGCTGAAGACGCTCGAACGGGCGCTCCATCTCGACCAGCAAAGCACGCGGCTTCGCTCTCTCTACACGGAATACGCAAAGCAGGCCCGCATCGCCGCGCAGCAGGAGCAGATTCGCAGCCTGATGGGCAATGCAAGGCAGGAAATTTCCTCGCGCCATTTCACGGCCGCTCTGGAAATTTTGGGGGAAGTTGGAAAGATTGATCCTTCGCTGCCTGAACTTGAGAACCTTCTGCAGAGCGCTTCCGCCGGGCAGGAGCAGGAACGGCGTCGTAAGCTGCTGGAACAAGTCCAGGCGCAGATTGAAAACTGCCTGCTGGCCGATGATTATGACCGCGCGACAGACCTGGTCAATCGCGCAGTCGAGCAGCTTCCCACAGAGGCTTCGCTGCTTCAGCTGAAGAGCCGTGTCGCGGGCCAGGCTCGGCAGTTCCGGGCCAGGCAGTTGGTTGATTCGACCGCCGCGCAGGCGCAGGAGATCTTTGCACGCTCCCCCAGCGAGGCGATTGAGCTTGTAAGGCGCGCGCTTGAAGAACTCCCAGGGGAAGAACGCCTGCTTGCGCTGGAGGACTCGCTGCGCCAGCGGCTGAAGGCGCTGGAAATCGAGGAAGTGCGCAGCCGCTATCTGCGCGAGGCGCAGGAGGCGATTGACCGCAGCCAGTTTGATGCCGCCATTCGCGTGCTTGAGTCGTACCAGATTGAGTTTGCCGATGTCGCTGGCGTGAATGAGCTCCTGGAGTTTGCCAGAAAAGAGCTGGCGCAACAGCAGCTCCGCACCCGGATTGCAGCCTGCGCGGATAAGGCGCGGGCGCTAATGGAGGCGGAGCGGATGGACGAGGCCATTGCGCTGCTCGATCCGGTCTGCGTTGAAACGAAAGACGCCTCGCTAGGCCGTCTGCTTGCGGAAGCTCGCGAGCAGCAGGCAGCATCCGCACGCAAGCTGGAATTGCTGAAGGGCCAGGTTGCGAAGCTCCGAGAGCGCGGGAAGCTGCAGGAGGCAATTGGGCTGCTCCAGAATCTGCCTGCCGCGACCGGCGAAGGTGCTCCGCTCTATGGACTGCTGAACGAATTACGCTCGGAGCAGACCCGCAGCCAGGCCATTGCCAATGCCGTTGCGGCGGCCAACAGCGCACTGGAAAAGGGCGATTTTCAAGCCGGCTCCGAGTCCCTGCAAAGTGTGCGCCGGGCATACGGCGAGTCCGACCAGTTGACGCGCGCCATGGCCGATTTTGAAGCAAAGCGCGCGGCCGCCGCAAACCAGGTTGTCACCAAAGCAGTGGAAGCGGCGCGCGGCGCCCTGCTTAAAAATGATCCCGCCACGGCGATGCAGGAACTTCGCGCCAGCGCCGAGATGGTCGATTTCGCGGGAGCCTCCCAGCAGGCCGACTGGCGTCGTTTGAAAGCCGAAGCGGCCAAGCCGGTCGCCCGCAAGAATACTGGCTCGATTGCGGCTGGCGAATCCTTCGAAATTGCTGAAGCACCGGCGGAATCGCGGCGGAAACTCACGACGGTGCTGATCGCAGCGGCTTTGGTCATCGCTCTGGCTGTGAACGTGGGTCTGTGGCTGTACAGCCGCCACTCCAAATCGCAAGTCGCTGTGAATCCCGCGGCCCAGGCTCCTGCGAAACAGCCGGTGCTGCCGGCTGCGGCCCCCACCGGAACCCTTATGGTCAAGGGCAACACGGATAACGCTGAAGTATTTGTGGATGGCCTCATCAAAGGATTCACCCAGAAGGATGGGACACTCGCGGTTCCGCTGGATCCAGGAACGCACTCAGTTAAATTCGTGAAACCTGGATACGGAGATTCTTCGGCCTCGGCGGTGAGCATCGTTGCAACCAAGCAGGCGGTTCTTAGTTTCACGCTGGAAAAGTCGAAGACCGCTGCGCCGGTCACTGAAACGGAAGCCTATCTGACGGTTCATTCCACGCCGGGAGCGGCAGTTGCAGTGAATGACAGCCCGCAAGGAAAAATCGACCGTCAGGGCAGCCTGATTGTGCCGGTAAAGCCCGGCAGGATTTCGCTCCAGATCAGCATGGATGGTTATCATTCTGTTTCCCAGAACTTGTCCGTGAAGGCAGGTGACCATCCCTCGATAGTGGCCATGCTGAATCCGATTCCCGTCGCAGCGAAGCCCGCTGCAGCACCGGCTGCGCAACCGGTTCAGATCCTCTCCTTCTCGGCGACGGATTCTCAGATTGAGGACGGGCAATCGACAACGCTGAGATGGCAGACGGCGAACGCGACGGACGTTTCCATCGACAACGGAATTGCGCGGGTGGACAACAGCGGGCAGACCACGGTCCGTCCTACCGCGAGTACCTCTTATACCCTCACGGCAAAAGGGCCCGCGGGAACGCAGCAGCGTTCGATAAACATTGTTGTTGAACCGAAGATGGTCGCGGCTGCAAAACCCGCTCCTGAGGCCACTCCGAAGGCCGCGCCAACAGTGAGCGAACCGGCGCTGGTGGAAGCGGCGCTTAACAGCTTCAGGGCCGCTTACAACGCCCACGATATGGGAAGGATGCGCGCGGTGTGGACCGGCATGAGTAAATCGCAGGCTCGCGGGCTGGAGAACTTCTTCAAGGGGAATGCGGGCGCGAAGGTCCAGGACGAATGCTCCGCATCCTCTCTGAATATCTCCGGCGAAGCAGCACAGTGGCCCTGCAAAGAAACCACGACCCTCGTCGTGAGCGGCAGAACGATCTCCAGTTCCCACCCAATTACGTTCTCCTTCAGCAAGAAGAACGGCGCATGGACGATCTCCGAGAG